>CAXTUV010000006.1:8491-19940 GCA_964247445.1 uncultured Acidobacteriaceae bacterium
TTGCCGGGCTATGGTACGTGGTCGCGTTTGTCTGCACCGCCCTTTCCGGCACATGTTGTATTGGGGGGGGGGAGGAGAGGCATTAGCACGCACGCTTCCCGAGCCGCCAAACATCATCCTGCATACCAGGCAAACACGAGCATGCTCAAGCAAGCTGGAGAACAGCTGCTTCGAGCTTGAGAACTGTTTTGTAGTTCACGTAGCTTATAATCAAATGATCTTGACAAATATACCTAAATGTGATTTCCCAAGAATGCCTGCCTTCATACTATGACTTGCCTACATCGCACTCTAACGCGTTGTTAATAAGAAAAGCTCTCATTATTTGCATTGATAAATTTGGCCCGTCTTGGCAGCTTCTTACTAGCACGAACAATGCAGAATCACACTACATCCAGGAAACCATTATGCTTTGCCTGCTTAATCATTTAGCTACCTGCAAGATCCTTCAGTTCTTGCCCGTTGTGGCTATAGGCACTTTTGTTTTTTCTCAGCCTTGTCTGGCGCAGCTGAACTCAAGCGCCGCTACTGTTACGCTGAATGCCACACTCCCGGAGGTTCTCAGCATTTCCGCGACGCCCGGCAATGTGAACTTCACGCTTGTACCCGGCGGCACGGCGGTTGCTTCCGCGCCCATCCTAGTGACAACCACATGGCTTGTGAGAGCTTCGCGCTCCAATATCGCGCTGTTTGCCTGGTTCGCCACGCCGACCGCAGCACTTACCGATGGCGCATCAACGCCGAATACAAATCAAAGTTCTGAATTGTATGGCACAGTTCCAACCGGCTCGCCCACCACCTACACCGCTTTCACGCAATCCGGGGCGCTCGGAGCGCCGAGCGGCGGTCTACAGCTCTTCACGCAAGCCCTGTCCTCGGCCACCCGCTCGGCCACACGCACCGACAATTTAAATCTTGAGATCAACCTGACCGCGCAGCCGCAGTTGCCCGCCGGCAGCTACAGCGGCGTTCTAAACCTCCAAGCGCAAGCTTTGTAAGAAGAAACGCTTTACACTCGCTCCTCGCATTTTATAAGCACCAAGAAGATGCATGGCTATGATGCCTAGGGTCAGATTTTCCGTAAAAACTAGATGCCTTTCTAGCTTGCAGCATCTGCGCCGCTTGCAAGCTCTCATCATCCTCATGCTTGTGCTCGCGTTCGGCGCGGCCGGTGTCGTTCGCGTCGCGGCGCAGACCGTGCAGCCGCTTATGGCCGAGTACACCGAGGGCGGCGAAGGCTCGTTCGAGGTGTCTAACACCGGACTTGCCGCGAGCGTGGTGGTTCTAGAGCCGAAAAGCTTTAGTATTCGCCCGGATGGGTTGGCCGAGTTCCGGCCGCTCGACAACTTCATCCATCTCCAGCTTTCTGCGACCAGCTTTCGACTGGAGCCGCGGGAATCGGCGCGAGTCTTCTATAAAGTGACAGCTGACGCAGCTCCGGCTTGGTTTTCTGTCTATGCCTCGTTCTCGCCGGCTAAGGCCGCCAAGGGCCTGTCTGTGCGGGTGATGCTGCCGCATACTGTGTATCTCTACCAGAAGCGGCCGTTGAGCAAGGAAGCATTGGAGGTAAGACAAACCTGGTTCGACCCGGATGCGCGCAAGGTGGAGTGTCGGATAGCGAACAAGAGCGGCATGGCAGGTCGAGCGCTGTCGGTCGAGGTCACAGGCGGTCGCAGCTCGGCAGCTGCCGGCGGGTTCCCTTTGCTGCCCCATTCCGAGCGCGTCCTTTCTGTAGACTGGAGCGCGCCCGAGCCGCCGCGCGCTATAGAGATCGATTTCGACCGGTTCTCGCTCCATTTCTCGGTCGAGCCTGGCAAGTAGGCCAATGCCGAACTTTTCCGTTCCGACAATCCTCCTGGTCTGCTTTTGCACGGAGTTTGGAGCGGCGCAAGCGATCGAGATTTCAGGAGGCGCGTCCACCGCATATAGTGCGCAGGGCGGGAGCGTGCTATTTCATGGCGAGCGGGTGGACTCATCTTTTGGAGCAGGCCTGCTCGCGGGGCATCCCAGCTTCGGCGGCGCAGCGGTCAGGAGGCTGAACCAAGGCACCCTTACCGTGGGCCAGCAGGCTTTCAGCCTGGAGCTTCCGACCGACCTTTTTGATGCCGGACACGTATTTCTCGGAAGTGGACTGGGCGTTGTACGCGCTCTTGACAACAAGCGAGGCTTCACCGGGTTTGTCGGGGCGGCTTCGCAGGACGGCGGCAGCCCGCTGTTTCGGACGGCCAGCCTCAGCGGCCCAGCGCTGTTCGGGCAGTGGCGGCAGCCAGCGGGCTCAAGATGCTTCGCGACCACCACGGCTTTGTTCACCGCAACCCGTGCCGGCCTCGAAAGCATCGAGTGCCGGCGATCACAAGCATCTGCGGTCGCGCTTACTGGAGGGTTCGGCGGAGCCGCACCTTACGGTGCCCTTAGCACATCGTTCAAGCAGCGCCGCTTCGATTTGCGCCTAGCCTACGTCACCGCGGGCAGCGCCTTCCTGCGCGGCGGGGCAGACGGGGTGCAAGTGCCCGAAGCCGTGCGCGAGAACGCCGCCTTTGAGTACAGGCCGGGGCGGAGGCTCACCCTCTCCCTATTGCACCAGAACTATCTTCTGCCTATTGCCCCGGAGAGCGGCGATCCGATCACGAGCCGGAGCACCTTCAACGAGGTGTTGTTTGGCGTGCGCGGCCGCACCGCCGCGGGCAGCCTCAGCCTGCTCCAGTCAAGCTACCGCCCACTAAACAGTTCCGAGGAGCAGAACCGCGCGGCGACCGCTTTCTTCGAGCGCACCTTCGGACGCGTGCGATGGACGGAAGGCTTTCTCGGCAGCCTAGAGCCGCAAGGTGCGCACACGTTCAACCTGCTCAATGGGGCCGAGGTACAGGTCGACCCGCACCTGCGTTTGAGTGAAAGCGTGAACATCGGGGACGGGCGCAGCACTTTCTCGCATGGCGGCGCGCTTCTGCTGCGGTCCGACAGCTTGGAGATTAACTACCAGCTGCTTTACCTAGCGAACCGGCCCGGTAACCCTTTCCAGAACTCGCTCCTGTTCGACACGCGCGTGCGGCTTCCACGCGGCCTGGAGGCGCATGGGTCTAGTACCGTGAGCCCGACCGGCACCACGCTTTATTCCCTTCAGTTCAGGACGGTGCTGACGCACACAGGTCGAGCCGAGGCTTTGCCCGGAGCGGGCACCCTCGGCAGCTCCATCCTCCTTGGCCGTGTGGTCGACCAAAGGGGCAAACCGGTAAGCGGGGCCGCGCTGCTGATCGGTGCTGCGCGCGTGTACACCGACACGGATGGCTGCTTTCAGTACCGCGAAAAGTCGCCGCATCCCCACCCGTTCCGCGTGCTGACAGACGAGTTTTTGGAGCCAGGCGTATTCAGTGCTTCCGGGGCACCCGCAACAGTTAGGACCGGGGACGGGCGGAGCGCGCCCGTCCTTCGTGTCACGATCGCGCGGGAGGCGAAACTATGAAGTCCTATATTCTTTTGGGGATCTTTCTAAGTGCGTTGCTTTATGCCTTGTTCTACGCCCTGCTCTATGCTCTGCTGAGCGCGCTGTCGATCGCGGAAGCGCAAGCCGTGCGGCTTGGTCCGCCCGTGCGCCCACGTCCGGCGTTAGCGCTTGGCTCGCTCGGCATCTCCGTGAGCCCGGCGTCCGTCAGTTTCATGCTTGTTGCGGGTGGGCAGGCGCTCAGCTCAGTTCCAATCACGGTACAAACTACGGCCAACTTGTCTGCGCTCAACACCCTGAGCCTGTATGCCTTCTTCGCGAGCTCCGCCGCACTCACCTCCGGCAGCAGCGATGCAATCCCGGCATCCTTGATCTACGGTCGATGCCCTTCAGGCAGTCCGACTGTTTTCACTGCCTTTACCCAGAGCACATTTTTCAGCGGCCCGAATGGATTGCTGGTCTACCGCACCGGCAATCTGGTCGCCCTCGGCTCCGGGCGCACTGACTCGCTCTTCCTCATGATCGACCTCAGCACCCTGCCGCAGCTGTCTGCCGGCAACTATACTGGCACCCTCGTTTTCCAGGCGCAAGCACTCTGAACCGAGCGGCGGCATTTAGCTAGAAGGCAAAGACAGCCTGCCCACGTCCAGAAGCGCCGCGCAAAGGCCTATGAGAAGCGCGGAGATCCGGGGCCTGAACTCCGCGTCCGGCGCCGGCCAGAAGCACTTTGCACCGGGGATGGGGTAAGGAGGACGAAGATCGTGCTAACAGAAGCTGTCCGTTTTTCGGATATGCCGAGAAGCGCGAGCTCCCGGATGCGGTACCTTGGGGCGCATAGCACGACAAGAAATCCTTAGCGCAATCGACCAAGAAATCACGAAGCTCAAACAAGTACGGCGCATGCTGGAAGGCGAAGACACGGATGGTGCGGCGGTGGAGCCGGCCGCGCGCAACACCGAGCCTCAGTCCGCCATCAAGCGGCCCGGCCAAAGGCACCAAGCGCCAGCTAAGCGAGGAAGCGCGGGCGCGCATCGCCGCCGCTCAAAAGAAGCGCTGGGCGAAAAAGAACGGTATCCAGGAAGACACAGCCGAGTAGCACCTGCGGTCGGCAGCAGGAAGAGTTCAGGATTTGTTCCCTTTCTCTGGCTGGGTACGCGCACGCCTAATTACAGAGGTCATAGACGGAACATCTTCAGGACAAGCTCACTTCACGCACTGGACGCTCGCGCTGGCAACGCTGCTCCAAGTGCTTCTTCCCGCGAAACAAGATGCTTGGCTCTGGTCCCAAAATTCATTGAGCGGAGCATGGATTCAGTGTAGAAACGATCGTTCACGATTCAAGAGTAAAGAAGGGTTGTTGGCAATCTACATTCCTCTTGTGTGTCATTCCTTTCTGCAAATCCTGTTTGGGATTGCTTTTTAGCGGCTAGCTTGTTAGCGTACAAAAAGTTAGCCGCTAACTATCGGATAGTATAGGACTGAAGTGATGACGCAAATTGTCGGCTTCATAAGCCAGAAGGGTGGCGTGGGAAAGTCCACTTTAGCGCGCGGATTGTCGCGAGAAGCTGCAGCAGGTGGATTGCAGGTGAAGCTCGCCGATTTAGACACACAGCAAGGAACGTCGGTGGACTGGTATCGGAGAAGGCTCGATGTTGGGGCAGCCCCACTTTTTTCAGTCGAGAGCTTTAAGACCGCGTCCCAAGCACTTCGGCTTGGAGGGCAATTTGACCTGCTTCTTCTGGATGGGCCTGCCCGGGCTAGCTCCGCTACGCTTGAGATCGCACAATCCGCCACGTTGGTAGTACAGCCTAGCGGTGCGAGCGTGGATGATTTGAGACCTGCGACTCTCGTTTTTCATGAATTGGTCAAGGCAGGCATTCCAAAGAGTCGTCTTGCATTTGCCTTGTGTCGCATGGGGACCGACGCAGAGGAGGCCGATGCGCGCGCATATATTAGCCAGGCGGGCTATGCGGTGCTTGATGGTTCTCTTCCCGAAAAACCGTCTTACCGACAGGCCTCAAATGCTGGCCTCTCTATCACCGAAACCAGGTATCCCCAGCTGAACCAAAGGGCCGATAAACTCCTTCAATCCATGGTGGACAGACTGAATGGCTAAATTCCCTGCACCCTCACGCAGCAAGTTGCCACCTCCTCCGTCGACAAACGAAGCATCGCACAATCTGCTTCAACCTGAACATGCCCCCTCTGGCTTTGTAGACGGCCGCAGCTTGCGAGCGACTGGGAGAACTATCCAGTTCACGACTCGCATACGCGAGGATTTGCTCCGCGACATTAAGATTTTCGCAGC
Organism: uncultured Acidobacteriaceae bacterium; assembly: GCA_964247445.1. Lineage (GTDB taxonomy): Bacteria > Acidobacteriota > Terriglobia > Terriglobales > Acidobacteriaceae > EB88. The sequence goes on from CAXTUV010000006.1 coordinate 14,239, forward strand.
TCAGCATGGCATGAGACATAACGACCTGCTAGAGAAAGCTTTTGCAGCACTGCGCCGCGAGATGGATAGCGGATAGAAAACTAGCGGATAGAAAACTAGCGGATAGTATTTTAAGTTCTGCTTTTGCGGAGACATGGTGCCTACTTCTAAACAAAAGAGCGAGCGCGACTACGCGAAGGAGCGACAGGCTGCTTTGGCAAACAGTGTCGATAGGCTGGTCGAGCTCCGAGGCCATCGTGATACGGGTGTCCTCGGGGATGAGGTCATCAAAATGGCCCAAGCGCTCATTCTCTGCACGTTACCATATCGGCAAACATCCGAACGTCAGCTCACGCGATCCGCTCGCTTGAGCGATGGCTCGACTCTTCGCGTTAGTTTCACGGCCGGCCTTGCAGGCATTGATCTGCCTTTCGGCCACGACCGCCATCTTATGGCGTGGATCTTTGACAAGGCAATTAGCTCGGATACTTCATTCGTCACAATTAAAAGCGCAAGTGACTACCTTCGAGAGGTTGGGAAGCAGCGAAATGGGGACAGAGTTAAGGAGCTTGCTGCGCGTCTTCGACGCCTTACAGGACTGGTGATTGGCATTGAAAGGCCGGGATCGGCTGCTACACGAACAACCATGGTGCCCATGATCGCCGATTCCAACCTTCCCAATAACTTGAAATCGCACCTTGATGCCGAGGGGAATGGCCAAAAGAGCATTCCTGGTCTGGAAAATTCTTTTGGTGTTCTCATTGACGAGCGCTTTTTTCAGGATTTGAAACGACATCACGTTGCAGTGCCTCGGCGGCTCTGGCTTCAGCTTCAAGGTCAAAAGGGTGGTCCGCATTTGCACGACCTCCTGACGTACTTCATCTATCGCTGCTACTGCGCGCAAAGCGAGACCGTTATACCCTGGGCAGGCTTGCGCGAACAGTTTCCGCAGAATGACAGCAATCCGCGCAGGCTGAAACACAATGTCAAGAAAGCCATCATTCAGCTCCGGGTCTTATGGCCGCAGGTGCGGATCGATGCCCTCAAAGAGGGAGTTTGGGTTGCAAAAGCTCCCGAGCTCCTCCTTCCTGACGATCCTAGCAAAAAGCGCGTGCGAAAGCTCGACGCCTCGCATTGAAAGCCAGACTCGGACCTTCCGCGTACGTTTCTGCCATTCCAATTTTGGCAGTGTACGCGGAGGGTCCACTCCAAAGCAACTTCTACACTTTATGAGAGGGTTCGCTCCGTGACTTCAAATGGGACCCTCCGCGTACAAAAAGGAAGCACTCTGGTTCAACAGAGAGCCCGACGAAACCTTCATAGCAGTGGACCTTCCGCGTACACTCTTTCGGACCTTCCGCGTACAAATCGAAGACCCTCCGCGTACATCTACAGGACCCTCCGCGTATTTTCACAGGACCCTCCGCGTACACCATATAAGGAAGCAAGAGAATTCAGGTGTTCTAGAGAAAAGAGATAAACAGGAGACGTTCCTGATAAAGCGTAGGATTATGCGGAAATCAAAGCCGGATATTTTTAGCTAGAGAGTACTAAGGACCAAGAGTGCTTAAAGAACAAGGCCATGGAAATGGCGTGGCCGTGCAAAGCTGGAAAACGATACCCCCGTTTCCCAGCTTCACCCCGCCACTTGCAAAACGCCGGATACCCCTCCCGGCGTTTCGCACATTCCCACCGCCACGGCTGCTGCGGGTCTTTTCTTTCTCAGAGGAAAACCGAAAGCAAGGCCAAACCCTTCCCAAAAAGGTGCGAACGCCCGAATCAGCAGGCGCCCCGAGGAGACGCCTGTTTTGCCGGGATGCTCAGCCGCTGCGCCAGCTCCGGCGGCAGCAGCGCCAGCAAATCCAAGCAGTGCGCCGCAGGGCCAGCCAGCTCCGGGGCCAGCGCCCCCACCCAGGCCAGCACCGTAGTGCGCGTGCCTTCCACCAGCGCTTCCAGCGCGGCGTCGTTGTGCAGCCCGGCTTCAAACACAGACGCCGGAACAAGGGAGATTTTGCGGGTGAATGTGAGGGTGCGCAGCGCGTCGGCCATGCTTCTTGGTGTAAAGCCTCGGCGGGATTCCGCCTAGATCACCGCCGTAACCCTGCTGCGGGCCTCAGCGCTTGCACTCCATCCGGCTTCCATGCGGCAACCGAACTAGCCCGCCGCCCGCACGTCAAAAATCCGCGCCTGGTACACCAGGCGGTACTCTTCGTCGCACGCAGCCACGTTGTAGAAGGCCGCACCGTGCGCGAGCCCACCGCCTCAGCCAATGCGGTTGAGCCGGCATGGGTAGTTCTCCAGCCCGGATCGAGCACGCCCCGAGACGGCCCGTGCGTGACCAGCACGTCGACTGCGGCCGGCATCGATGCGTCGAGAACCGCGAGCCGCTCCTCCACCGCCATAAAGTGCCAGCGCAGGAAGGGCGGGGTCCACGGAGAGCCGAAGAAGCGCACGCCGTCGAGCACCAGCGGCTCTTGGAGCAGCACGTGCACCTGCGCGGGAAAGAGAGCCAAGGCCGGCTCCGGCAGCTGCTCAAAGCACGCGTCATGGTTGCCGGGTACGAGCACGGCATGCTGCGGCACATCACGTCGCCCGCGTAGAGGAACACGTCGCACAGCGGCACCGTCCAGCCCCGGCGTCCGTGCGTGTCGCTGATGGCCGCGATTCTCACATCGCGCCTGGTTGCCGGTTGCGCTCACAGGCGGGGAAGCTCCGAGCGAATTTAGTCCGCCTTGAGTGCAAGCCGCATCGGTCCTTCGAGCGCATCGATCTCTCTCAGGCTCTGGCCGGCGATGGCCCACAGCAAAACCTGCCATAGCTAAGTTGGCCAAGTAGGGTTACACTCGATGGATGAGAACCGTGAACATCGGCGAGTTGAAGAACCAGTTGAGCGGTTATCTCCAGTGCGTGAAGAATGGCGAGGAGGTGGTCATCCGGGACCGCAGCATGCCCGTGGCCCGCATCCTGCCTTTCCGGCAAGGTCCGGAGTGGGATCGGGAAGCGCAGCTGGTCGCCTCCGGGGCGCTGAAGATGCCGGAGGAGGTGTTGGACTGGGATGAGTTCTTTTCCTCTCCCGCCGGCGAGGTTTTGCATGAGGCTGCGGTCCAAGCAGCGCTCGACAGCCGCGGAGACCGGTGAGCGCGGCCTTCTGGGACACAAGCGCGCTAGTGCCATTGTGCGTGCGGCAGCAGCCGAGCGAGGCCGTCCGGCAACTGCTGCGGCAGTATGAGATCGCGGTATGGTGGGCGACGCCGGTGGAGATGCGCAGCGCCTTCGAGCGGCTTCTCCGGACGGGCGCGTTGACGGCGGCCGAGCACACAGCGGCGGGAGCGCGGCTGGAAAAGCTGCGGCGCGGCTGGCGCGAGCTGCAGCCCGGCGAAGCATTGCGGGCTCAGGCCGAGGCTTTCTTAAGCGCTTATCCGCTCAAAGCGGCCGATGCACTACAGTTGGCCGCCGCTTGGACTTGGTGCGCGGGCGATGCGCAAAGCTGCATCCTCATCTCGGGCGACGCGCAGCTTCTGGAAGCGGCGCGGCAGGCGGGTTTTCAGATCGTGAGCGTCTGATTCGCGCCGTGTAAAAAGCAGCGGCCGCGCAGAAAGCTTGAAGAGTCATCCGCCATTCACGCTTGCACTCGGGGGCTGTTCATTTCAAGCAGCAGTGCAGAGCTGAAGCGTACCATCCGCACCGTCATACGCGCGCCGACTCATGCGGGGAGCGACGCCCTTGCGCTTAGTGGACGGTCGGCGAGGGGGAAGCCAAGCCGCGCGCAACATCGACCGGCACATCGCCTTCGAAGTCGCGCATGTCCCAGAGCAGGCTGGTTTGGTAGAGGAAAGTCGAGCCCTGGTCGAACTCGACGAGCAGGCCTTCCGGGGTGTGGCGGACGTGCTTGATGTGGGGCAGGGACGACGTGGCATGCGGCTGGTGCATGGGAGCCTCCGGTAGACAAGAAGAGATGCGAGGCAAGCGTCACGCCGAAAAGGAGTGAGTACGTTTTCAGCGCGGCGATTCCCATTTTGGAACTGGCGGCCGGTGAGCAGGCGAGCGGCGAATCGAGGGGAGAGTGCGCGCGCCGCGGAGCGAGGATCGTGCCGCGTTTCGTTTGCGAAGCGCGTCGCGTCGTGCGCGTCGGAGTGTCCCGAGTGCGTTCGCGAAGCGCAGGAAGAGCGCACGATCCGAGCGCCGAGGGGGAGCGGAGATCGTGTGCGCCGCGGGAGTGAAAACCGCGCGGCATCTTGTTCGCGAACCGAGGTGCGGCGTGCGCGCCTCAGCATCCCGAGTGAATTCGCGAAGCGCAGGAAGCGCGCAGGATCCGAGCGCGGCATGATGCTGTTACCACGCAGTTCCATTGCAGTGCGAGCGAAGAGCGGGCGCTGCTCACGCAGCGGAAGGAATGGTGACACATCACCCCCGATGGGGTTCCAATAGAAATCTTGCGCGTAAACAGTTGTTTTCACGCGGAAACGTGAACATTCCTAAACTACTTACCCGGTCTACCGGCTCCGCGCCGGAGCCGGGCCGTAAACGGCTGCTAACGATGAAGATTCCTATAGGAATCCTGAGTCGGGCAGGTACTCAGGCCTCGAATCAACGGCTTAGCCCGAATCGTAAACGGCCGTGAACGCAGGTAAACAGTTGTTTACCTCCCGAGATTGACGTTTCAGGCGTCGCGCCGTAGCGTGGTGGCACGCTGTTTCAGTCCCCGAACCGATGAGTGTTCTACGCATTCCCGCCCCCTTCCGTGACGAGGCTTCGAGCCCCGCGCCGAAGCCGTCGAACGCGCAGCGGACGGTCGCGACCCGGCTGCCGCCGGCCGAGGTGCGGGCCGTCGAGCAGGCCGCGGCGGCAGCCGGGCAGACCTGCGCCGAGTGGATGCGCGAAGCACTGCTCCTGCACTTGAAGCGCCCGGCGCGGAAGAGAAAACCCGCGCCCGACCCGACGCTCTTGGCCGAGCTCTTGGGCCTGCGCTCGCTCGTCCACAACCTGATCGTCGCCGCGGCCGACCTGAAGCCCGAGCAGGTGCAGCGCATCGTCGAGCACGCGGACGCGGTCAAGGAAGCGAAGGCGGAAGAGATTCTCAAGCGGCTCGAAAGCGAGCAGGAGAAGGGAAGCTAGTCGTGCTGCGGCCGCTCCGCTTTCCGCACCGCGGCTCCGTGCTGGTGCCGCTCGTCATTGCTTTCCCGTTCGCCTTCACGGCGGCGTTGCTCGCCTGGTTCTATCTCGCGCTGTCCCCGCTCCAAAGGCAGTACCTGCCCGTGTACACGGCGCTCGCCATGGTCGAGGGGCGGGGCGTGCGGCCCGTGCCCGTCGTGTGGGTTTGGAAGGCAGCGCCGGGCCGCGCGCCCGTGCTGGCCGGGGAAGCGGATGTGGTCGAGGCCAAGCCCGATCCCGCGCATGGTGCCAGTCCCGCCGGGCAGCCCGGCACGGGTCTGGCGCTCTCACCCACGGCCCGAGCCGAGGGCTGGACGGGGCTCCTCATGGCCCGGCAGGCGGGCCGACCGCACAATGAGCGGGCCGAGCTCCAAGAAAAGTTCTATGCGGGCGAAAACCTGGCTAGGCTGATGACGATGCCGCTGTGTGGCGCGGCGCTCTTGCTCTTAATAGGCTTCCAGCTCCGGGCCAGGTTGCCGAGCCAATCGGAGCAGGAGGAGCGGCACGGACGCCGGGTCAAGGGCGCGGAGCTGGCCGCCCGCGCGCGCCGCCCGCGGGGCATGCGCCAGGAC
>CAXTUV010000007.1:0-6030 GCA_964247445.1 uncultured Acidobacteriaceae bacterium
CTGGCTCTTTTTACAAACGCCCCTGGTACGGCGCTAGGTCGACTACCGAGAGGGCTGGGTACCGGACACCACCGTGCTGCTCGCCCCCCTGCTCGCCTTATGCGCGCCCAGTCCATGGCTCGTTCTCAGCTGGCGGAGGGTGGTGCGCAAGGAAACAGCAGCGCTGCTTTGCATCATGCTCCTTTACGGTTATGCCGGCTTGATCGGGTTCCTCCACTTTCCCCCTGCCCTGGTCGTCCAGGATCTGCTGCTCTGGTTGCCTCCGCTGATTTTCGCGCTTGTTCTTTCTCTACAGCGCGCCTTGCTGCTTGAGGCTTACGCAGCGCTGGAGACGGCATTTCTTGGCGGTCTGCTGGTCGTCGGCGCTTACGGCGTTTACCAATTCTTCTTTCTGCCGCCCTGGGATGTCTTGTGGATGGAGCAGATGAAGCTCGACTCGATCGGCGTTGCCGAGCCGATGAAGGCGCGCGTCTTCAGTACGATGAACTCGCCGCAGGTCACGGCATCCTTTCTTGCGATCGGCATGCTTATCCTGTTCAATTCACGTCATCGGCTTCGTTTTCTTGCCATGCCGATTGCTTTGCTCAGCCTTGTGCTCTCGCAAGCCCGCTCAGGCTGGATCGCGCTGCTCACCGGCATGCTTTACCTGATTGTGAAACTGCCGCGAAAGCAGAAAGTCCAGCTCGTCATCGCGGCGGTGCTTTGCTCCGCCGGTCTCCTGCTGGCTCTTGAGAACCCCGATCTCCAGGAGGTCGTCACCAAGCGATTCAATACCATCTCCAGCGGTAAGAGCGATGTCAGCTACATGGATCGTGTGACCGGTTATGAGGCCGTCATTTTCGGTTTTCTGGACGATCCTTATGGACTCGGCATGGGTGCCACCCCGGCGGTGGCACAGGGCTTGGGCGGCTTCTTTCACAACGGCTTTTCTTTAGTTCTCGGCGACAGCACCTTGCTCATGGTCCTCACCACCATGGGCGCGGCCGGCGCTTTCATCCTGGCGGGTGCCGTATTCCCACTCACAACCGCTGCCTTCCTCGGTCCGGCATCAGCCTCCACCCGGACCCTTGCTTTGCGGGCCGGCTTGGTGGGGCTGGGCTCTGAGGCGGCGCTCGACGGCGTCATCGCCGCCCCGACCGGCTTTCTTACCTGGGCAGCTTTCGGGTTTTGCCTGGCGATCTACCACTCTCATCGTGAGCAGCCGGCGGCTGTAAAGCCGGTCCTCCGCAGACCCGCTGAGCAGTCGACGTCCATCCCCAAGAGGGCGCAGCAATGCAAATAAAGCCAAGATTGCCTTCGCCGGTGCGCATGCATCTTCGCACAATCTACGAGGCAGATGCGTCTCAAAACCGCATGCCCGCGATGGAAGGCCTGCGCGGCCTTGCCATTCTTCTGGTCTTCCTTTGCCACTACGACCTCGTCGTGCTCAGCCGGCTCAGCCCAACATATGGATCTCTGTTTTTCCGCGTCGTGGTGCAGATTGGCGGTACCGGCGTCGACCTTTTCTTCTTACTCAGCGGAATGCTTATCTACAAAGCCGCGCTGCGGCGCGACCTGCGCTTTCGGCGCTTTCTCGCCCGCCGCGTACAGCGCATCTATCCCACCTTCCTCGCCGCCTTCTCCATCTACTTTGTCGCTTCCGTGCTGCTCCATCAGGGCGAACGCCGCGTACCCGACACTTTGTCCGCGGGCGCGCGGTATGTTGCCTCAAACCTGCTGCTGCTGCCGGGTCTGGCTGACATGAAGCCGCTGATTCCGGCGGCGTGGTCGCTCAGCTATGAGTTCTGCTTTTACATCACGATCCCCTTCTTTACCCTCGTCCTGCGCATGTACAGCTGGTCGCGGTTGCAGCGGTCGCTCACTTGGATTGCCGTCCTCTCTCTGCACCTCAGCTATGTGGTCATGCTGCCGAGTACCTTGCCGAAATACCAGTATCAGAACAACACCTTTCTTCGATTCAGCATGTTCCTTGCCGGCATGCTTGTGTACGAACTGCTCAGCAGCGCGCGCGGCGCAGGATGGCTCACGTCGAGACGCCAGCCGTGGCTCGCCCTGCTGGGCGCGCTGTGTGCCACGGAGTATTGCCTTCTTCTGGCGCGCGATGTTGATCGAAGCTATGCGTCAATGACCCACGCTGCTGTTTCGGCGCTTCTGGTATTTCTCATCTACTCGAGTCTCACATTGGCAACTCTCGGCGAGGCAGGCATCTGGAAGCAGCTCTTCAGCCGGGCATGGCTTCGCTGGACGGGAAACATCAGCTACTCGCTTTACCTGATTCACGGCATCGTGCTGAACGTCGTCATCGCTCTCGCGCTGCACCTTCCGGCAGTACGACTACACCCGGAGTGGTCAGGCGTACTGCTCATGCCGATCTGCTTCGCCGTGACCTTCGCCGCCGCCACCCTGCTCTTCGTCGCCGTGGAAAAGCCTTTCTCGCTCAACACGGGAAAGTCATACCCAGCGCCGCAAGCGCACACCGCTGTGGAAGCCGTCTAAATCGGGCCGCCGCTTTGCTCTACACCAGTGCAGAGCAGTCCTACAGCTTAGCGATCACCGACTTCACCTGTGTGTACTGCTGCAAACCATATTCGCCCAACTCCCGGCCGATTCCTGATTGCTTAAAGCCTCCGAAAGGCGACCTGGTGTCCAGGACGTTGTAGCAGTTGATCCACATCGTTCCTGCGCGCACACCATGGGCCACGTGCAGCGCCTTTTTCATGTCGCGCGTCCACACGGCCGCCGCCAGCCCGTAGTGGGTGTCGTTTGCCCGCGCGATGACCTCGTCCATTGTTTTGAACGGCAGGACGCTCATCACCGGGCCAAAGATCTCCTCCCTAGCAATCGTCATCCGGTCCTCCACATCGGCGAAACTGGTCGGCTCGACAAAGTATCCACGCTCTCCCAGCCGCTTGCCCCCGCAGACCAGCGACGCTCCCTCCCGATGCCCGTGTTCGATGTAGCCCGTCACGCGGTCCAGCTGCGCTCGGCTCACAACCGGGCCCAGCTCTGTTTTCGGGTCAAATGGATCGCCGACAACGCGTTGCTTCGCCCTCATCGCGCTTTTCTCGAGGAAACGCTTGTAGATCGGTTCCTCGACAAAGACCCGCGAGCCGGCGCAGCAAGACTGCCCAAGGTTCGCGAACAGGCCCAGGTGCGCGCCTTCCACCGCGTCGTCGAGATCCACATCCGCGAAGATGATGTTCGGGCTCTTGCCGCCCAACTCCAAAGTCACGGGCTTCAGATTCGATTGCGCCGCCGCCTGCATGACGGAACGGCCCACCTCCGTCGAACCCGTGAATGCAACCTTGTCGATGTCCATGTGGCGGGCGACCGCGTCGCCCGCTGTGTCTCCAAAACCCGTGACGATGTTGACGACGCCCTCGGGGAAGCCGGCCTCCGCAATCAGTTCTCCGATGCGGAGCGCCGAAAGCGGCGTTTGTTCCGCCGGCTTCAGGACCACGGTGTTTCCCGTTGCCAGCGCGGGTGCCAGCTTCCAAGCCATCATCAGCATGGGAAAATTCCACGGGATAATCTGCCCTACGACGCCGATCGGCTCGTGCCGCGTGTAGCACAGGTATTCGCCGTCGATCGGTATGGTCTTTCCCTGCACCTTATCCGCCCATCCGGCGAAGTAGCGGTAGCAGGCCACCGTTTTCACCACGTCGACGGCACGCACCACGGCAACCGGCTTTCCCAGGTCCAGCGCTTCCAGCCGAGCCAGGGCGTCGGCATTTGCCTCGATCAGATCGGCGAGCCGATGGAGCAGGCGGCCCCGCTCCGAGGCGCGCACCTTTCGCCAGGATGCGTGTTCAAGAGCCGTGCGCGCCGCCAGAACTGCTTGATCCACATCGGCCTTGTCTCCTTCGGCAATCCGGCAGACTTCCTCGCCGGTTGCAGGATTAAGGGTGGCGAACGAGCGGCCGGATCTACTGGGAACCGAACGATTCCCAATCCACAACTGCCGCGGCGGGAGCACCGCGCCTGCGGACACGGCAGGGGGTATGGCGACGCTCGCACTCATAGAAACGCACTCCTCGGGTAAGATTCAGCGCTGCTGAACAGGCCGACCGGCATGCGTTTCGCGCACCTGCGCGCCTTCTCCGCGAGCAGAGACTGCAACCATTGCCGGTACACAAACGCGGCCGGTTCCGCCCATCTGTTCTCGATGTGCGCGGTTGCGAGGGCCGCCGACAGAGCGGTTTGCAGCCCGTCCGTTTCACCCGCGGCCGCTCGGTCCCGCAGAGCGCACAGGCTGTCTTCGGTTGCGTCGTCAAAGTAGTGCACCGGAAGCGACGGATACGTGGGCGACGCTCCGGTGAGATAGCGCCCGACATCCCGCCGGTACTCCCGCATCAGCGTGTCGGTCTCGTACTCCGGATGCCCCTGAAAAAACACGAACAGGCTTTCCTCGCGCGCTGTGTTCAGCCTCAGAAAGGCATCCACCTCGCCGCTCGTGGTGAGCGTCAGCAGACTGTAGCCCGCGGCCCGGAGGTCCGGCTCGGCGAGCCCGTTCCAGCGCGAATGCGGAACATACCAGTGCGGCGAAGGCGGGGCGCTGATCGGGGAAGCGGCGCGCCGCGGCGAGGGCTCGTAGCAGAGCAAAAGACCGCAGTGCTTCTTGATGCTTCGGCGCCGGGCGATGCCGTCCAGGTGCAGCACCGCGGCATGCGCGGCCAGGCAGGACCAGACCGTGGATAGGGTGTTTCCGCGCGCCCACTCGAGAAGCGACACAAAGCTGCCCCAATACGCTTCGTTGCGGAGGTCAGCCGTGAGCGGTTCTCGGCCCGTCACCAGCAAGGCATCCGGCGCGGCGCCCGGAGCAAGGGTGTATAGCACCTCCGTGCTTTGGTAACGGCGGACGGATGCAGCATCGCGGGCTCCGGCCGCCTCAGTCGCAAAATCCGGCAGCGTGTAGAAGGAAAGCGAGACGTCCATCCCGCCCGACGCGCGCTCCAGCAGGGAGACAAACTGGTGTTCGGTCGCCGCTGAAGCCGGCATATTGTTCACCAAGCCAAGGCGCAGGCAAGCCCTGGTTGAACAGTCAGCGTGATCGATATGGACCGGCATCCGCTTTTCCCTTTTCAGCGGGCTCGCAGCCCGCGCGAACTTTACCTGCGGGCTGGCGCAGGCTCTTCAAGCATGCTTTCCGACACGCAAGCGGCGGCGTCCGGAACGGCGGCCCCAAGCGCCTCGTCCAAGTCCGCGAGAATGTCGTCGATATGCTCGATGCCGATCGAGAGCCGCACCATCTCCGGCAGTACACCCGCGCCGCTTTGCTCCTCGGCCGACATCTGGCGGTGGGTCGTCGAGGCCGGATGACACACCAGCGACTTCGCATCGCCCAGGTTCACGAGCCGCGTAAACAGCTTGAGCGCGTCGTGAAAGCGGACCGCGGAGGCGTAACCGCCTTCAATCCCGACCGTCATGAGCGAGCAGGCGCGGCCGCCGAGATACTTTTCCGCTAAGGCGTGGTACGGGCTGTCCTGGAACCCCGCGTATCTGACCCAGGCGACCCGGGGGTCGGCGCGCAGAAACTCGGCCACGCGCCGCGCGTTCTCCACATGCCGCTCTACCCGCAGCGCCACGGTTTCCAGCCCTTGCAGCAGCAGAAACGCGCTGAGCGGCGCGAGAACCGCGCCGGTGGTGCGCTGGTATACGCTGCGGCACCGCGCCAGAAAGGCCGCGCGGCCGAAGCGCTCCGTGTAGACCATGCCGTGGTACGAAGGGTCGGGCTCCGTAAATGCCGCGAACCGCGAGCCGTGCGCCTCCCAGTCGAAGCTGCCGGCATCCACGATCGCGCCGCCCAGCGTGGTGCCATGACCGCCGAGGAATTTAGTGAGCGAGTGCACGACGATGTCCGCGCCGTAGTCGATCGGCCGCAGCAAGATAGGCGTCGCCACTGTGTTGTCGACGATTAAAGGGACGCCGCCCGAGTGGGCCGCGCGCGCCAGCCCTTCGATGTCGCAGATATTGCCTGCGGGATTGCCGACGCTCTCGCAGAACACCGCCCGGGTTTCTTCATCGATCTGC
>CAXTUV010000007.1:6040-18612 GCA_964247445.1 uncultured Acidobacteriaceae bacterium
CGTCCGGATAGTCGCTCCGGGCAAACCGCGCCGTCACGCCTTGCGCGCGCAGCAGATGGGCGAACAGCGTATGCGTGGCCCCGTAAAGCTGCGGCACGGAAACGATGTTTGTGCCCAGCGCGCTGACATTCTGCACCGCATAGCTGGTCGCCGCCTGGCCGCTGGCGACGCACAGGGCCTCGACGCCGCCTTCCAGCGCCGCGATCCGCCGCTCCAGCACGGCGGTGGTCGGGTTCTGGATGCGCGTGTACCGATAGCCCTCGGCCTCTAAATTGAACAGCGCCGCGCCGTGGTCGGCGCTGTCAAACGCGTAGGCAGCCGTTTGGTAAATCGGGACGGCGACCGCCTTGGTGGTCGGGTCGGGCTGGTAGCCTCCGTGAATCGCTATGGTTTCCGGCTTCACTGCCCCACCAAGCTTTCCGCCGGCTGCGGTTCGGCCGGAACATTGCTGTACGGCTGCTCTTCCCGCGCATGCGCCTCGGAAAATACCGTGTTCATTTCGCGCACGACCCGTCGAACGTCTGCTTCGGTTGTGTGAAAGCTCGTGATGCAAGCGCGCATCGCGGGCTCGCCGCCGACATGGACCTCGGACATCCAGGCGATCTGCCGCGTTCGTAAGGAGGCGAGCAGGTTCGTGGGCACGAGCCCCTCGCGTGTAAAGCAAACCAGAGGCAGCGGTGTTTGATTCACGATGCGCCAGCCTGTAGCGCGCAGCAGCTCGCGCAGCAGTGCACCCATGCGCGTTTGCCGGTCGATCATCTCCGCGTAGCCCGCCTCGCCCTGTTCCGCGAGCGACAAAAACAGCTTGAGTCCGATAAAGCGCCGCGACCACTGGGCCGAGTTGGTCAGGGGGTCGAACGTGCCCTCCGAAGCCGCCGCGCCGCCCGGCATGTAGGAGACCTCCGCCCGGAATGCTTCGGCCACGCTTTCGCGGTGCCGGCAAAAGAACATGCCCGCGCCCATCGCGACGGAAAACCATTTGTGCGCGTCGCACGTGATCGAGTCCGCCGCTTCGATGCCGGCCAAGCATTGTTTGAGCGTCGGCGAAAGGATCGCGGCACCGCCCCAAGCCGCATCCACATGGAACCATAGCCCTTGCGCCCGGCACAGCTGCCCGACCTCCGGCAAGGGATCGATCACGCCTTCTGCCGTGGTTCCGGCATTCGCCACGACTAAGAACGGCAGACGGCCCCGCTCGCGGTCCTCGCGGATGCAGCGCGCGAGCGCTTGCACGTCCATGCGCCGCGCGCCGTCGGTCGGCACCAGCCGGAGCGCGCGGCGCCCCAGCCCGGCCATATGCGCGATTTTGTAAAAGCCATGGTGGCTCGCTTCAGTGAGATAGATCGCCGGCTCGCCCGCCAGGTGACGCAGCCCGTGCTCCCCGTAGCCTGGGAAGCCGCGGGTGAGAGCGACAATCACCGCGGAAAGGTTCGCCTCCATGCCGCCGCTGGTGAAGGTCGCGATGGCATTCTCGGGCAGCCCGAACTTCGCGGCCAGCCAGCCTAGCGCATGGCGCTCCATCTCATTGGCCGCCGGTGAAGTGCGCCAGTTCGCAAGCTGGGGGTTGTACATGGCGACCAGCGCGTCCGCCACCACCGAGGCCGGCGTCACGCTCGGATTGAACAGTCCGAAGTAGCGCGGATGCGTCACCTGGACCTGCCACCGCGCCAGCATCGCCTCCACGTCGGCAGCCGCGTCTTCCAGCGGCATGGGCTCTATGAAGGCATAGTGCGCCCGGAGGTGCCGGCGTATCTCCGCCGCCGCCACTTCCGGAACGATCGGGCCGGCCGCGATCGCGCATGCTTGCAGGAGTGCGGCAATGTCCACGCTCGTCCTCCCTTCCGGTGGGGCGGGATCCGGGGTGGCGTGCCGCCCCTGCTTTTCCGCGTGCGATGAGAAGGCTTGCATCACAGGCGCACCTTTCCGCTTTGAATCTGTCGATACAGCTCCGCGTCCAGCGGGACAAAGCCGCGCGCGGGCGACAGCGCGCAGTACAGCGGGTCCGCCACTGCTTCGGGGTCGAACCCTTCGCGCACCAGCTCCCGTTTCGAATACTTCCAAGTTCCGGTAAGCTCAGCCTCGCGGCGCATCCGCAGAAAGCAAGGCCGCGCATAGTCCGGCAGTGTGCTCGCCAGGTGCTCGTGCAGTTCGGCGAAGTCGAGGGGCCGATCGGCCACCAATGCCGCCATACCGACCCGCCCTTCCGCGCCGGCTACGGCGACCCCGTAAACGTTGGCATGCCGCACGCCTGGAAAAGCACAAAGCGCCACCTCAGGCGTCGCAACGTTTTCACCCTTGCGCCGAAAGGTATCGCCGACCCGGTCGAGGAAATAGAAAAAACCCTTTTCGTCACGCCGCATCAGGTCGCCGGTGCGGAACCAGGCGTCGCCCGGCGCGAAAACGTCCCGCAGAACCTTAGCTTCTGAAGCTTGCCCGCTTGTGTACCCATCGAAACGGCTGCCGATACCGCCCGGCTCATCCGTGATCCGTCCGAGCGCCTCGCCTGCTTCATTGACGCCGCAGCGAATGCAGAACCCGTCGCGGCCCCGCGCCGGCTCCCCGGTTTCCGCGTCGTGCAGCACCAGGGGCGGCGAAAAGCGGTGCTCAAGGTACGAAGGAATATGGCCGACGGCTCCGACCCTGCCCTCCACGTTGAACAGCGAGACGTTGCCCTCGGTTGATGCGTATAACTCAAGAATTTGCGGTATCGCGAAGCGCTCTTGAAAAGGCGCCCAAACCTCGGCGGCGAGCCCATTGCCGCACGCTAAACGGAGCCGGTGCTTCCGCTCCCACGCCGATGGGGGGCTGTGCAGCAGGTAGCGGCACAGCTCGCCGATGTACTGGAACAGTGTGCACTCCCACCGGCACACGTCGCTCCAGAACGCCCCTGCGGAGAACTTCTCGCGAAACACGACTGAGCCGCCCGCAACTAACAGCGCGCCCGGCGCTTGTACGCCGCCAACGCTGTGATACATCGGCAGGCAGTTGTACATGCGATCCGAGGGCAGGGCTTGCATCATGCCCGCGAACCAGCAGCTCCACTGCATCAGCCGCGCATGGCTCACTTTGGCTGCCTTCGGCAGCCCGGTGGTTCCGGAGGTATAGATGTAGAGCGCAAGATCGGAAACTGACGGGGCGGCCGCCGCGCCGCCCAGCGGCTCACCGGAGTAGCCCTCCACATCGAGCACCGGAAAGTCAGAGTGCCCGAGCGCTCCGGCATCCGAAGGCACAATGTGGATGGAAGGCCGCTGCCCGAGCAAACGCAGGGCGGTTTGAAGGCCGGCCAGGCATGTTGCATCAGCCACGACGTATGTCAGCGCTGCGGCCTCGACTGAGTACGCCAAAGACGCGCCCCGCAGGTTGGTGTTCAGCAGGGCGACGACCACACCCGCGCTGCTCAGGCCGAGCCAGACGGCCATGTACTCGGGCCGATTCGGCATCAGCAAGCCCACTGTATCGCCCTTGCGCAAGCCTACGGCGAGCGCCCAGCGCGCATACCGGTTGGCGCGCCGGGCCAATGCCCGGTAGCTCAAACACTCGCGGTCTGAAAGCAGCGCCGGCGCATCCCCCAGCCGCGCGGCCTGCTCCGCAATCACCGCCGGCAGGGTGCGCAGCGGCTGCTTCGCGATGGGCGCGGTCAGCTCCAGGGCGCGCAGCCATGCGGCCGTCGGCGATGCCTTCCCAGTAGACGCGTTCACGCCGTGCTCCCCGCGTCGACCGTCATCACCGTGCCCGTGATGCTCTTTGCCCGGTCGCTCAGCAGGAACTCCACCGCGTTTGCCACGTCGTCCACATCCGGGAGCCGCTTTAGCGCGCTGCGCCGCTCAATCCTCTGCCGCTGCTCCTCGGTCAGGCCGGCGGTCATTTCCGTATTCACAAAACCCGGAGCCACGGCGTTGACGTTGATGCCCAGCCGCCCCACCTCCCGCGCCAGGGAACGCGTAAACCCGACCAGCGAAGCCTTGGTCGCCGCGTACACCGAAAGCCCGCTGTAGTCGGTAAACGCGGTGATGGAAGCCATGTTCACGATGCGGCCGCCGCCGTCGGCCATCATCGCGCGCACCACATGCCGGGTCAGCACCAGCGGCGAGGTTGTATTCAAGCGCACCACGCGCTCGATCTGCTCGGTCGTGGTCATGGCCAACATGCCTTCGGTGCTCACGCCGGCGTTGTTCACCAGCGCGTACACGGGTCCGAACTGCTTTCGCAACCCTTTCACCAGCTCAGGCATGCCGGCCAGCTCCGCCAGGTCGTAGGGAATGAACGGCATGGGGTCGCAGCCTGCGGTACCCTGCCGAGCATGATGCCGGGCGGCGGCAAGGTCCTCGCTTTCGCGGCGCGCCACCACGATGGCGCGAAAGCCGCACTCGACCAGCCTGCGCGCGATGCCCAGCCCCAGCCCGCGGCTGCCCCCGGTCACGATCACGTTACGCATGGCCGCGCACCAGCTTCCCCGTCGACGCGATCGGCAGCGACTCAACGAACCGGATCGCCGCAGGAACCTTATGGGGCGGAAGCGCTCCGCGGCAAAACGCGAGCAGCTCTGCCTGCCGGCCCGCCGTTAAAGGCCTTTTCAACACCACATCGGCGACGACCAGCGCGCCTGTGATGGGGCTGCGGCGGGGGCTCACCAGCGAAAGGTTGACCGCGGGATGGCTGTTCAGTACCGCTTCCACCTCCTCGGGATGGACCTTTTGGCCTCCTACATTGATCACGCCGTCCCGACGCCCCTGGAAGCAGTAGCGGCCGTTCCGCAGCTCGAGCCCGTCCCCGGTATCCACAAAGCCGTCGGGATCCTTAAGCGGTTGCACATGCGGCCCCAGGTAGCGGGCGGCGCAGCGGGGGGAGCGCACCCGCAGCGTACCGCCCTCGATCTTCGTTTCCACCTCGCCTGTCCGTCCGAAACTCCCGGGCGGCCGGCCTGCTTGTCCGTCGTCGACCTCAAACGCCACGCCGGCCTCCGTGGAAGCAAAGGCGTGCACGATTTTCGCGTGGGAATACTGCTGGCGCAGCGCGTCCAGAATCGCTTGGTCTGCTATCTCGCCCGAGAGCCGGATATACACCGGCGCAATCCGGGCGGCTGCCCCGCTCATCAGCACCCTGCGCCAATGCGACGGCGTCCCTGAAATGTGCGTCACCCCGTGCGCGCCCGCCCGCGCCAGGAACTCCGCCACGGACTCCCGCGCCCCCGAAAGCACTAGGGTGCAGCCCGTCACCGCGGCCCGCAAAAAAATCTGCAAGCCGCCGTAACGGCGGATGTCGTAGAACGTGCTCCAAACGCAGCCGGGCGCGGAACCGAAGGGGATCCCGCCGACCAGGCTGGCGAGCGTATGGGCGACGAGCTTAGGTACCCCGGTTGTACCGGAGGTCAGCAGAACCCACTCTGTTTCCGGCTCGCTCGCGGCACCGAACACGGCTCGCGCGGCTTGGCCCGGCATGTCGGCAGACGACGGCGTATCGGTCAAGATCACATCAGCTTCCGCGGCCTCGGCGACCGCCCCCAGATGCTTCCGGGAAAGATCGGGTGGGTACAGCACGATGCGCCGCGCTGTTCCGTCCAGCCGCATCAGCGCCACGGCCGTCGTCAGCTGGTCCGCGCCGGCAAGAACCACCGAGCAGCCCTGGTACTGACCCGCCCGGTACCGCAGCGAATGGCCGGCTTGTTCCGGCCCGCGCAGGTGTACGCTCGCCCGCTCACCAACGATCGTGTGCGCGGCTCGGGAGCCTCTAAACCCAAGCAGGCTTCGCAGTGAAATCAATTCAATGTGCGGCATGCTGGTAGACACCGACGAAGTCGCCGAAGGTCACCGGGAACTCAGCGCCTTCGTCGGAGGAAAAAGGGTCCAGACCGAGTGCAATTTCGAGCCGGACCACAAGAATGGCAAAGCAAAGCGAGTCCAGCCCCGAGTGGTACAGGGGTAGGTCATCCGTCAGCGGAGCCAGATGCTTGCTCTGCTCCTCGGCAACCTGCTCGAATTGGGCGATCACTTCCGATCGAACGTCCATGTCCCCAGTTCCGTCCTTTCCGCGTGCGATCTAGGCGGGTTGCGGCACCGCGCCGTGCAGAATGGTGCGGATCAGCTTGGAAAGCAACTCCACGCCCTCGAAGCAGTCTGTACGCGCACCCGGCGGGTTCGCCGCCATTTCAAGCGAGACCGCGTGGAACAGCTCCTCCGAGTGCGCGATATCGCAGATGCCGTGGACATCGGTGTACTCAAAATCGGACGAGCCCTGGGCCGCGGCCAAATCCGCTAAGTACGGCATGAACTTCTGAATCCACGCTTCGAAAAAGGCCATGGTCGCGAGCGAGGGGACACCCTCCAATCTGCCGAGAAACAGCCGAACCTTAGTGAGGTCGGCGTCCACCGCGAGCGCGTCCGCTTCCGTCGGAAACGCCTTGGCCGCGAGCGCGAAGCGGCGCAGCATCGCCGGATGGCTATCGCGCACCTCCTCGTGCAGGTTTTCAATTAAGTGCGGCCGAGCGTCGTCTGCCCGGACGGCCAGCCAGGTCGCGGTCATCCAGTAGATGAAGTTACCTTCCAGCACCGCCGTGTATCTCGCGATCAGTCCGCGGCGCTCCGCGGACGTCATGCGGTCTATATCGGGAAGTTCGGCGATCAGATCGTCGATTCTGTGAACGATCCTGCTTCTAAGCAGATCATCGTGCGAAGCGTAGTCCGCTTCGACCTGCATCTCCGGGGCGATAGTTAATGTTTCCATGGGACGCCTTTTCTAAACAGAAGTGGGGTAAGCCGCCGCACAGCCGTAACCCGGCGGCGCAGTTTCAATCTTCGAGTGCGGAAAAGGAACGCCCCGATCTATGCAGCAGACAAGCAAGCGAAGCACATCAAGCATTTCTTACGACTACGTCGTAGTATCTCGGGGGAGAGAAACCCCATACTGAATCAGAAATGCAATGTTGTCCAGCAAATTTTTCCGGTCATCCAAGCTGGTAACAGAGCTCGCGATTACTAAAATGGCCTTGTATTGAGATAGCCGTCATGGAACACTGCTGGCGTAGTTTCTCCGACTGTAAAAATTGCCATGTTTGGGTACCGGTCGCCGCGCTGTTTTGTCCCTGCCCGGGTGTGGCACCCGAAGCAAAAGCACTTATATGGGTATCTCTTCGGCTGTCGGTTGTAAGCATGACGCCGCCTCTACCAAGCAGAGCACCTATCGCTGAAAGGAAGCGCATTGTATGGTCGCCGGTTCGCCTTTCGCCGTACCGCGAGAACACGCCGGATACTACGGAATCGCGGGCGATCACCTATATACGGTGCTGCATGAAGTCGACGAGCCTTTGGCTCGTGTTCTGCTGATCGGTCCCATGGCGCAGGAGCGCAATCATACGTACCTGCACTGGGTGCTCTGGGCCAGGTATCTGGCCGCCAGACGGATCGAGGTTTTGCGCTTTGATTACCGCGGCGTCGGCGAAAGCACGGGTTCCTTGGAGCACCTGACGTTCTCGCATTGGATGGAGGATGTGGAGGAGCTCTAGACGTGGCTTCGCGCCCGGTCGCCCGAGGTGCCGGTCCTGCTGCACGGGCTCAGCCTTGGCGCATTGTTCGCGGGAAGAAGCTTCCATGCCGGACTCGGAGACGGCCTGATTCTGTGGTCCCCTCCCGCCAACGCCAACGTCCTTCTTCGCTCCGCCCTCATCAGTTGGGTCAATTTGCGCGGGTTCCTGGTGCGCGCCGAAGAGCGTCAGCCCTTCTCGCATTACATCGAGCAGCTGGAACTCGAAGGGTTCCTTGAGGTACATGGATTCCGCTGGTCTTCCGCTCTTTGGCATGATTCCATCGATTTTGACCTACCGGCGGCGCTGGCGGACGGCGGCAGCGCCGCGGCCGCATATGCAAAGCCCGTCATGGTGACCCGGTTAAGCGGCAAAGCTGCTCCGCTTGTCAAAGGCGGTGTAACCGGCTACGAGGAAAACAATGATCTGGAATGGCTTTACTCCAGCACCTACCAGTGGATCTGCTCCAACGCTTTACGACAGAAGACGCGAACATACGGCGATGAAGGACAGGCTGCCTACGCGAGCTCTGCTGACGCTTAACGGCGGCGGCGCGCAACTCCTCTGCACCTACCACAAACCTTTCGACCGCCTGGCAGAGCAGGATTTGGATGCCAGCGCCGCAGGCCGTATCGGGCTCGTGTTTGTGAATTCGTTGTCAGCGCCCCGAGCCGGCAACGGCGGCTCCGTCGTGTACTGGGCGGATGCCTTTGCGGCCTCCGGCTATCCCTGCTTCCGCCTTGATCTGCCGGCCTTGGGCGACAGCTCCGGCGTTCTGCCCCAGGAGTTTCTCAGCTTTGTCATGGGAGGCGGTTATGCGGGCCAGATTAAGCAGACGGTAAGAGAATTAGCCGAACGCTTCCGCCTCCCTGGCGTAATCGCTGTCGGTCATTGCGCCGGCTCCGTTACAGCTCTTCATGCGGCTTCCGAGCAAACCTTCTGCAAGGGACTCGTGATGATGGAGCCGCGCTTCGACCACCCAAAACACACCCCAGTGCCTCAATATCGCCTAAAACTGTCTGCATGGGCACGCACCGACGGCCTTGGCAAAGCGCTGCGGACCGTTTATCACCGAACACGAGCCGTATCGCCTGCCGCTCGCCAGGATGCGCTTCCGACCAACGCCAACCTAGCCTTAATCAGCCGATGGAAGCAAGCGGCCTCGAGTGGAATGCCTATTCTGCTCCTCGAGTCCGCTGCGGCGGATACGGGACCAGGCCGGTTCGATTACACGCGCTTTGCCATGGGACTCGCCGGGCACAAGGCACGGGTGGCGTTCAAGCTTGTGAAGGAAACGGATCACTCGTTCGCTAACGCAGCCGGCCGAGATATGGTGCGGAAATACATTCAAGACTGGTTAGCTGTTCATTTTCCGCTGTTGGATGTCGAAACGATTCCGCCGCATCGCGGTTCCGCGGCTTGGGCGCGCAATGAGGAGCGCGGAGCTTGAACGCTGGACACAATGCCCAAGCCCGCCGCTGCCGGGATGCGGTGCGCTTCAGCATAGAAAGGCAGCTTCACTCATCCGAACTCTGGACCTACAGCGAAGCACCGGTCTGCATCAGCCCGGCGGCATCGTCGCTGAAAACGCCTGCTTGAGTCGGACAAGGCTTTGAACGCACCTTATGCTGTTCCTCCCTGCTCCAGCGGATACCAGCTGTGGCCCGAGGAGGCGAGCAGCTTGTCCGCGAGGTCCGGCCCGTTCGAGCCGGAAGCATCGTTCGGGAACGTTGCATCCTGCGATGCTTCCGGCGATGTTTACCAGGCTTCGAGCATCGGCGCCGCCATGCGGCAGCCTTTGATGAAATCGGCTGCAAACTAGCGGCTAACCCTGCCGGGTCCGCTGCAGCGCCGTCTGCTTCGCCGCGCGCCAGTACTTTGAAAACCGGTTCAGGTCGTAGGACCGTTCATCGTCGGTAAACGCCGGCGGGTCGACCCACAGCACCGGCAGCTCAGCTTGGATCGCTGCCGCGGCTGCCAGGAGGCGCGGGTCCGGCGTGCGCGCGGCGACAACATGGTCCGCGCTTGTCTCCGCCGCCATCGCCAGCACCGCCTCCGCCACGCCGCCGTCCCGGCGCGCGACCCTTGCCGGCATCTCCGCCAGGCATTCTTCGATGAACACGACCCGCTTGCTGCTGATCCGCGCGGCGCGCAGCCACTCCGTATCCCAGGCAAAGCATGCCGGCGCATCGGGGTTATCTTGGAGCGCGGCGCTTTCCGGGTTGAGGTCGTCGGTGTGCACCCAAACCAAAGGCCGGCTCAGCCCGGGTAGAGCAGCCACCGTTCCATGCCCCTCGCCGCGCAGCGACCGGCGCGGGCCGTCCTCCGGCGCGCTCACCCGGAACAGCTTTGCATCGAGATCCTCATAGCTGCCGTCGAGCGGGCAGTTGTTCCGCAAAGCGCAGCTTCGGCAGTACTTGCCTTCCGTGTACCGTTCCAGGTTTTCCTTGTTGAAGTAATAAGGTTTTTGGCTGAACGTGCTTGCCACCCACTGCCAGGAAAGATTGTTGCTCGCCGGGTCGCCATCCAGCAGGTGCTCAAGAAACCAGCGCGCGCCCGCCTGCCAGCGCACCTTGCGCCAGTGCACAAGGTAGGCCGCCGTCCACATACGCGCATGGTTGTGCAGGTAGCCCGTCCCGCGCAAGTCCCGGCTGAAGGAGTCCATGCAGGAAAGCCCGGTCGTCGCGGCGGACATATCGTCCGGCATGGCGTCCTCGTAGCTCCGAGCCGCAAAGCCCGTCTTGTACGGCTCCAGGTCGGTCCAGATATCTTCGCCGAGGACGAAGTACAGCCGCTGCCAGTAATCACGCCAGGCGAGCTCGTTGACGAGCTTTTCCGCGTCCTCGGGGCGCGCGGCTGCGTCCAAAACGCAATCGCGCACCTCGGCGAGGCTCACCACCCCGTGCCGCAGATAGGGCGACAGGCGGGTCACCGCGCCTGAAAGGAAGTTGCGCGAGCTCGCGTAGGAAGCCGGCTCAATCTGTGCGAGCAGTGCCAAAGCCGCGCGTCGTCCGCCGCGGATCGGACCGGCCAATACATCCTCGATAGGCTGGTCAAGCACGGCGGTTTGGTCCCTATTTTGGTCTTCGCTGCGCGGAATATCCATTTAAACAAGCTTAAAGACAGCGCGAGGCCGCGCCGATGCCGGCTGTGCGTAGCATGAAGGATCGGAGCGCCGCACTCGGCGAGTTCCAGAGGGAGTAACAGTCATGGCAATCTGGAACCGCATCCTGAGGGGAACCCTGGCCACCGCCCTTTCCGGCTGCGTGTGCGCCCAGACAGCCGCTCCGCCGACGCGCGCCCCGCATGCGCCCGGCTACCCAGCGGCGCGGGAGCTGCCCGACGGTCAAAACGCGCCCGGCAACGTGGACGGCAACTTCATCCTGGGTCCGAGCCACGCGCCGGCACTGGAATCCATGGTGCATCCAGGCGTTCCGCAGGGCGCGGTCCATGAGTTCACCATGAGCTCGGCCGACAGCAAGCTTTACCCCGGCATCGCACGCGATTCCGGCACCTTCGGCACGCCGGACCCGCACGACGCGAGAAGGCTCATCGTCACCACCAGCCGTCCCGCACCGTACCTGCGCCATGTGGCCGTGTACGTGCCGAAGCAGTACGTTGCCGGCACGGCTGCCCCGTTCATCGTCGGTGCCGACGGGCCGGACCGCCTGCTCTTCACCGTGCTCGACAACCTGATCGCCGAGGGCAAGCTGCCGCCGATCGTCGCCGTCTCGATCGGCAACGGCGGCGGCGATGCCCAGGGCTCGGAGCGCGGCCTGGAGTACGACACCATGTCCGGCCGTTACGCCGAGTTTGTTGAAACCGAGGTACTGCCGCGCGTCGAGGCGCGGTACCACGTCCGCCTCACCCGCGATCCCGACGGCCGCGCCGCCATGGGCGGCAGCTCGGGCGGCTCCTGCGCGCTCGTCATGGCTTGGTACCACCCGGAGTGGTACCGCCGCGTCCTCACCTACTCCGGCACCTATGTCAATCAGCAGTGGCCGTTCCATCCCGAAACACCCGACGGCGCGTGGGACTTCCACAAGACGCTCATCCCGGAGTCTCCCGCGAAGCCGATCCGGCTCTGGATGGAGGTCGGCGACCGCGACCTGCTCAATCCGAACGCGATGCGCGACGGCATGCACGACTGGGTGGCGGCCAACGAAAACATGGCCCGCGTGCTGGCTTCCAAGGGCTACCATTACCAGTTTGTCTTCGCGAAGAACGCAGGGCACGTTGACCGCGCCGTCAGGGAGCAGACCTTGCCCGAGGCGCTCGCGTACCTATGGCAGGGCTACCGAGGAGCCGACGGCAAATAGGAATCTGTGAGCGATATTGCTATGTCAATTAGAAACTGTTTAGGTTCTGCGTGAGCCGTATTTGTATTGCTTTCGAGCCAGCCGGCATTGCATATCCATATTCTGACATTGCTATATCAACTACTCAGCTCTCTACCACTTTCGTGTGATTGGCCGCCCGCCCTTATCTGAGGTACGCTGTGCATCAGAGAAGGCGAAGGAAAGGCGAATCTTATGCATGGACGTGCCGCGCTGCTTAAGCGGGAGATTGAGGCGAAGCTGGCCGACCGCGTTCCCTCAGCGCTCTCGCCGCTTGCGAAACAAGCGCCGCGGCTCTGCCCGGTAGGCCATGCTCAGCTGGACCGGTTGCTCGGCGGCGGTCTGCCGCTCGGCTCAATCTGCGAGCTGACCGGCGCTGCCGGCTCAGGGCGCAGCTCACTCGCGCTTTCCTTGCTTGCAAGCGCTTCCGGCGAGGGAGCCTGCGCCTACATCGATGCGAGCAACACTCTTTCGCCGCGCAGCGCGGCCTCGGCCGGCGTCAATCTGCGCAACCTGCTCTGGGTGCGCTTCGGCCAGTCCTTACTCGCAGTACACGCTGCCGCGCAGGCAGCAACGCCGATGCCGGCCCAGCCGGATGCCTCGCCGCGCCCCAGGCAGCAGGGCTGCGGAGGCACGCACCCGCGCGGCGAAACGAAAGATTTGGCTCCGGCGCTCGAGCAGGTGCTGCTCGCGAGTGAGAAACGTCGGAAACAAAAGAC
>CAXTUV010000008.1:0-8450 GCA_964247445.1 uncultured Acidobacteriaceae bacterium
GGAGAAAGCCGCGAAAGCACATTTCCTCAAACAGCGGCGCGCCTGTAATGCCGAAGACCAGCATGATCCAAGCCCCGATGGACGAGCGCATCATGTCGGCCATGATCGGCGGGTCCTTGGGCATGGGCAGCTGCGAGCCGAGCGCGCTGATGCCGAATCCGCACAGGAGCCCAAGCAGCGCGAGCCGCCCAAAATACCGCCAGGCGGCTGCGCCGCCCCAATGGAGGCCGCGCGCAAACGGAAGGCCCCACCAGGCGCGAAACAAGGGCGCGGCCGCAAGCACCACGAGCGCGTAACCGAGGCCCTCGGAAGGAACCAGGAAACGCGGGTCTGTGCGGAAGATCGCGGCATATTCAGTAAAGGTGTGCCGGCCCTCGACGTGCAGCAGCTCGACGCCAAGTAGGGTGAGGAACTGCCCGCCAACGACCAGCGCAGCGGCCATGGCAAACAGCACCAGGGCATGCGCGAAGTTCGGCCCCACGGCGGTGATGCTCGGCTCGGGAGCGGTCTCGTCGGTGAGCGGGGAAGGCAAGGGGACCGGCTCGAAAGCGCTCAATGCACGGTCTCCTTTTTGCGCTTTTTCGGCGTTTGGGCGGGTGCTTCCGCCTGGACATACCGGCGCAGAAACTCGCCGGTATATGAACCCGCAACCCCGGCCACCTGCGCCGGGGTGCCCTCGGCCACAATGCGCCCGCCGCCCTCGCCGCCTTCCGGACCCATGTCGAGGATCCAGTCCGCGTTGCGGATCACGTCGAGATTGTGCTCAATAATTAGGACAGTATTGCCCAGGTCGGTAAGCTTGTGCAGCACCTCCAGCAGCTTGCGGACGTCGTCGAAGTGCAGCCCCGTCGTCGGCTCGTCGAGCAGGTACAGGGTGCGCCCGGTTTGCCGCTTCGACAGCTCGCGCGCCAGCTTCATGCGCTGGGCTTCGCCGCCTGAAAGCGTGGTCGCGGCCTGGCCCAGGTGAATGTAGCCCAGGCCCACATCAACCAGCGTTTGCAGCTTTTGCCGCACCTGCGGGATGTCCGCGAGCACCGGCAGCGCGTCCGCGATTGTGAGGTCGAGCACGTCGGCGATCGAATAGCCGTTGAAGCAGACGGCGAGGGTTTCCTGGTTGTAGCGCCGGCCGTTGCAGATGTCGCACTGCACGTATACGTCAGGCATGAAGTTCATCTCGACGCGCTTTTGCCCGTCGCCCTGGCAGGCTTCGCAGCGGCCGCCGGCCACGTTAAACGAGAACCGCCCCGGCTTGTAGCCGCGTTCGCGCGACTCCGGCAGCATGGCGAACAGGTCGCGGATGGCCGCGAACACACCCGTGTAGGTCGCCGGGTTCGAGCGCGGCGTACGCCCGATGGGCGATTGATCGATGCGGACGGCTTTATCGATCTGCTCGAAACCCTTGATCTTCGCGTATGCGCCCGGCTCCTCGCGCGAGCCGTACAGCTCTTTCGCGAGCGCGCGGTAGAGCGTGTCATTGACCAAAGTGCTTTTGCCCGAGCCCGAAACGCCGGTGATCACCGACATGATCCCAAGCGGGATGCGCGCCGTAACATCCATAAGATTGTGCTCGTGCGCGCCCTCGACCGTGATCCATTTGCCTGTAAGCGGACGCGGCGCTTCGCGGTGCATCACGTCCATCACGCCGGACAGGTACTGCCCGGTGATCGATTCCGGGTTCGCCATGACCTCCGCGGGCGTACCCTCCGCGATGACATAGCCGCCCAGCTTGCCCGCGCCGGGACCCATGTCGAGCAGGTAGTCGGCATGGCGGATGGTGTCCTCGTCGTGCTCGACCACCAGCACGGTATTGCCCAGGTCGCGTAAGGATTCGAGCGCCTGGATCAGCCGCACGTTGTCGCGCTGGTGGAGCCCGATCGACGGCTCGTCAAGTACGTACAACACCCCGCGCAGCCGCGAGCCGATCTGCGTCGCAAGCCGGATGCGCTGGCCCTCGCCGCCCGACAGCGTGGCGGCGCTGCGGTCGAGCGCGAGGTAGCCCAGGCCGACGGCGTTCAGGAACTCTAAACGCTCGACGACCTCCTTGCGCAGCCGCTCGGCGATGAGCGCGTCGCGCGCGGAAAAAGTAAGCGCGCGGGCCGCGTCGAGCGCCCGATGGAGCGGCATCTCGGTGTATTCGGCGATCGAGTGGTCCCCCACCTTGACGGCGAGCGACTCGGGCTTGAGCCGGCGGCCCTTGCACTTGACGCATTGGGTGGCCGACATATAACCCATCATCCATTCGCGATAACTTTCCGAACGCGACTCTTCGAGTGAATCCCGCAGCCAGGCAAGGATGCCGTGAAAGCCGGTGCGCTCGCCCTTGGGCGGCCCGTAGAGCAGCAGGTCCTGGTGCGCGGACGGCAGGGCTTCGAACGCGAGCTTGAGGTCGATCTTGTAGCGCGTCGCGACCAGGTTGACGAGCTTTTGCAGATACTGCGAGCCCGCGCCGGGGCCGAGCGCGCCGTCCAGCAGCGGCTTCGCCCAATCGGTAATCACCTTGGCCGGGTCGAAATCGTAGATCGAGCCCAGCCCATGGCAGGCCGCGCACGCGCCGTAGGTGCTGTTGAACGAGAACGAGCGCGGTTCGAGTTTGGGCACGTCGAGCCCGCAGTTAGGCCAGGACATGGAGGACGAGTACAGCTGCTCGCCGGCACCCTGCACTTGGATCAGCACCAGCCCGTTCGCCATCTGGAGGGCTTTCCCAATGGAGCTTTCGAGGCGCTTGCGGTCCATGTCGGGCTTCAAGACCACCCGGTCCACCACGGCCTCGATGGTATGGTTCTTGCGCCGTTCCAGAACCACCGGTTCGGCCAGGTCGCGCATTTCGCCGTCGATGCGGGCGCGGAAGCCTTGCCCGTCCAATTGGTCGAGCAGTTCCTTGAACTCGCCCTTGCGTCCGCGCACCACCGGTGCCATGACGACGACCCGTTCGCCCGGCGCGAGCCCGAGCACGCGGTCCGTGATCTGCTCAAGCGACTGCCGCGCGATCGGCAGGCCGCAGTTGGGGCAGTGCGGCACGCCGACCGACGCGTATAGGAGCCGCAGGTAATCATAGATTTCAGTGATGGTGCCCACGGTTGAGCGCGGGCTGCGATTGGTGGTCTTCTGCTCGATCGAGATCGCCGGGCTCAGGCCCTCAATCGAATCCACATCGGGCCGCTCCAACTGGTCGAGGAACTGCCGCGCGTAAGCCGAGAGCGTTTCCACGTAACGGCGCTGCCCTTCGGCGTAGATCGTATCAAACGCCAGCGAGCTCTTGCCTGATCCCGAAAGCCCGGTAACCACCGTAAGCGTATTGCGGGGAATGCGGACGCTGATGTCGCGCAGATTATGCTGCCGCGCGCCTCGGACCGAGATATGGGTGATGGGCATGGGCGATGGTGACTTTCAGGATACCTTGGCGGCTTCGGCATGTGCCCGGATTCCGGGTTTCTGGGAAAATACGGCAGACAGGCGCGAAACCGGCGCAAGAAAGCCGCATCTGACTTTTCGGGAGACCTAACTAAACCCATGCAGGATCTGATCAACTCCGCCATGCTCGTCTGCGCCATCTTCGCCTCGCTTGCTTTCGGCATCCTAGCCGCGTATTCCATCTGCCGCGGTGCCTTCGCGCTGCTGCGTGTGCATGCTTCCTCCATCAGCCAAGCGAGGCTTGAGAAGGTGTCGGTTTCATCCTAGCTACTTCCAGGATTTGCCCCACTCCTCTTCAAATACGGTTCGCTCCATCGCGAACCGCCCGCCGTTGTACTTGGCTTCGCCACGGATGCGGCCGATCGCCAGCAGCGCCACAGGAACGTAGTGCATGGGCAGCTTGAGCGCCGCGCTGAGCCGCTGCGGGTCGAATCCTTCCATCGGCGCGGTGTTGTAGCCGAGCGATTCCGCCGCCCACATCAGCGTTGCGAAAGCCATGGCGACCTGCCGGTTGAGCCAGGAGGCGAAATTCGGGTGGTCGCGTAGGTAGGCCGGCACAGCCGAGCGGATTTGCGCCAGAAAGCTTTCACTCATGCCGCCCTCGCGGCCCAGCTTCAGCATTTCCTCCAGGTCGCCCGAGCGCCAACCATCCGCGTCGCCGCAAGCCACAATCACCACTGGAGCTTCTTCCACTTTGGCTTGGTTGTAGCAGGCGGCGCGCAGCCTGCGCTTTTGGGCGGGGGAGCGCACCAGGACGAAGCGCCAAGGCTGGAGGTTGTAGCTGCTGGGAGCTTGCAGCGCGGTCTGCAAGATCGCGCGCAGGTCTTCGTCCGGAACCGGGGCGGGATCGAACGCGGGCGTGGACCGGCGCTCCGCCACGATTTGCAGGAACGGCTTCTCCGCATTCATAGGGTCACGGCAGCGCGGACATGGGCTGCTCGACGGCAAAGGTTTGGCCGCCCGCGGTGGTTTGGTCCACCCACAACCCGTGAAAGTTGTCGCGGAGGTCGGGGTGCTCCTTGAGGAGCGCGGCCATGAGGTTGAGCGCGTCCTTGCGGGCAGCGACGGGGTCGGCGACCGACTGCGCTTTCGCGTCGACGCGCAGCTCCAGTGTGCCCAGGCTGCCGTCGGGCTTGAGGCCGGTGATGGCGAAGGTCTGGTCACCCGCGGGCAGTTCGACCGGTTTTTGGCCCGGCAGCCCGGGCGGTTCGACGGCCGCAGTTTCGCGGCTCAATTTTTGGAGGTTGTTGCTGGTGAGGAGGTCCGCCGGGCGGGCCAGGAAGTCCGCCGTCTGGTCGTAAAAGAAAGCGCTCCAAGGCTGGCCCTTGGCTTTGAGAGCGCGCGCCTGCTGCCAGTACCACTCGCTCGCGTGGCCGGCCATAGTCAGGGGTCGCGCGAACAGCCCCGCGAGCTGCCACTTCGGCGCGTCGCCCGAGCCCGCATTTTGAAGGACCATCGCGAACTGCTGCGGCTGCTTCACGCCCGTTGCATGGAGCAGCGCAAGCCCGAACTGGCCCTTGGGAAGCTGGCCCAAGGTAACCGTGACCAGCAGCGGCGAGCCGGGAACGCTGCAAAAGAACTGCACATCGTCCTCCTTGCCCGTCAGGTCGTTCGCATCGAGCGCATACAGATTCTCAACGGTGAGCGTGGCCCCGGCAAGCTCGGGCGCAAGCCCGGTTACCGTGCTTGCAATGCCGTCGAAGCTGCTCGCGACTGAGGGAATGGTGGCGGTCTTGAGCGCGGCGGCATCCCCGCGCAATACATCGCCCCCAAACTGGTGCGCGGCATCGAACAGGCCGGCGCGCTGCGCGCCGGGCAGCGCGGCGCCTGCCGTGCAGCTCACGGCCCATGCCGGCACGGCTGTCAAGAGGGAAAAGGCGATGCCCAAAAACCGGCGTAATGTTTCGGTGCGCATGGCGGCTCTGCTACCCTCGGGCTTGCAAACACAGTCTAGAACAGTAGGGGTGCAGGGAACAGTGCGTAGGGTGCTCTCAATCGCCGCGGTCCTGCTTGCAGCGCCGTTTGGGCGCGCGCAGGTGGCTCCGCCCGCGCTGCCCCACTCGCTTTTCGATCAGCCCCCGGCCGCGCCGGTGGTGAGCTATGCGGGGGGCAAGCTCACCATCCAGGCCACCAACAGCAGCCTCCGCGCCATTCTTGATCGGCTCGAGGCCGCCACCGGGGCCAAGGTGGAAGGGCTCGGACAGGATCAACGAATTTTCGGGGTATACGGGCCAGGCGCGCCGCAGGAAGTGCTTTCATCGCTGCTCGACGATTCGGGGTACAACGTGCTGATTGCCGGCAAGCTGCCGGACGGCGCACCGCGCGAGGTGGTACTGAGCACGCGCGATGCGGGAGCTTCGGGCGCTGCGTCCAACACGCAGCAACCCACCCAGGCAGCGCAGGAGACCGATGACGGCAGCGATCAGGCGGAACCGTCGCCGCCGCAGCCGGCGCTGGTCGGGCCCGGCGGTCAGGGTTTCCCGCAGCCTGCGGCGCAGCAGCCCAACGCGCAAGGCCAAAACAACCAGCAGGTAAAAACGCCGCAGCAGATTCTTGATGAGCTCCAGCGCCTTCGTTTGTCCCAGCCGCCGCCCCAGTAAGCCTTACAACGGTCCCAGCACCGGCCAGTCATCCTTCCAGCCCACCCGTTCGACCCACAGGTAGAGCGCGCCATTCTCCGCGCGGCGCAAGGCATGGAAGGCGAGCAGCGTTTGCGACTGGTCGGCGCTTTGCCAAAGGCTGCCGCCGCCGGGTGCGAGCCAGTTCGCGTCGCTGGTGAGCAGGACCGTGCCGCCGCTGTTCAGCATGGGGGTGCCGTCCTCGGCCGTGAACGGCCCGTGGATCGAGTGTGAGCGCCCTACGATTTGCTGGTAGGTGTCGTTTTCAATTGGGATGGCGCAGCAAACACCGACCGAAGCAAACAGGTAGTACCAGCCGTTGTGCATGCCCACAGCCGCGCCCTCGATCGCGCCGTTGCGCGAAGGGGGTTGCTGGGCCAGGTGATACCGGGTGCCGCCGGGGATACCGGTTGCGGGATCGATTTCTTCCTGAAAAATGCCGCTCCAAAACGAACCGTAGGTGAGCCAAACGTGCCCGTCCGGCGCCACGGTCACATAGGGGTCGATCGCGTTGAAGTCCGCCCCTGGCTCGGAGGTGAGGATTGATCCTCCATCCTGCCAGCCTGCCGGGTCAAGCGTGCTGTTTACCGCCATGCCGATGGCGGAGTGCTGCGAGCCGAGCGACGACACTGCGTAGTACATGTGGTATTTTCCGCCGAAAAACGAGATGTCCGGCGCCCACAGGCCGACTGCTTGCGGGTACCCCTGTCGCACCCACGCGGGCAGCTGGGAGAAGACGTAGCCGCAGGTGTGCCAGGTTTGCAGGTCGGGCGAGCAGCGCTGGGCTAGCTTGCCGGTCGCGTTCAGGAACGGCAGGTCGGTGGTCCAACTCACCCAGGTGCCGTCCGGTGCCTGCATCAGGCTCGGGTCATGGACCGGCATGACATCGCCCCCGAGCGGATCGGCGGCGGGCAACGCTGCGAATGTGGAGGCTTGGATCAGCGCCGCCGGGGCGCTCGCGGACGGAGCTACTTGCGTACAGCCGGAGCAGCCCAGCAGAAGCAGCCCGCCTAGGAAAGGCGCGCTACTCCAGCTGCCAGCGATACATGCCCGGCTGCGGAAGGCCAAAGTGCTGCAGGACGCGGAAGACATACTGCCGCGCCATGTCTCGGGGGTCGGTCGTTTCATGGTAGAAGGCGGGGATGACGGGAAAGATCACGGCCCCGGCGTCGGCCGCCAGCACCATATTACGCAAATGAATCTTGTTGAAGGGTGTCTCGCGTACCGACAAGATCAACGGGCGCTGCTCCTTCAGGCACACATCCGCCGCGCGCGTGACCAGATTTTGCGCGAATCCGTTGGCAATGGCGGCGAGCGTACCCATGCTGCACGGCAGCACGATCATGCCGGCGGAAGGGTAGCTGCCGCTCGCGATGTTCGCGCCGATATCGGCTTCAGCATGCAGAACGGTTTTGCGCGCGGGCGCGCCCAGCAGCTTTTCCACGAACTGTCCGCGCCCGCCCAGCTTCAGCTCCTCGGCCGCGACCCGCAGCGCGCTCTCACTTGGGACACAGTCGACCTGCTCCACGCGGTCGTCCGCTTCGAGCGCGAGCAGGAGCTCCCGCGCGAGCATGGAACCGCTCGCCCCGGTAATGCCGACCGTGACCCTCAAGCAGCTCCAAGTACGCGCGCGAAGATGGCGTCCACGTTGCCGAGCTGGCGCTCAAGCTGAAAGGTTCGGGCGAGCGTTTCGGGGCTTAAACGCCCGGTGATCGCCGGGTCCTCGGCTACCAGGTCGCGAAAGACAAGCTCATCCTTCCAAGCGCGCATAGCATGGCCCTGGACCAGCCGGTAGGCTTCCTCGCGGGACATCCCGGACTCGGCGAGGTCGAGCAGCAGCTGCCCCGAGAAGATCAGCCCGCCTGTGCTTTCGAGGTTCCGCAGCATGCGCTTGGGGTAGACGAGCAGGTTCTCGATCAGCCCGGCCGTCTTTGCGAGCAGGTAATCGGTCAGGATGGTTGAGTCCGGAAGGATGACGCGCTCGACAGACGAGTGCGAAATGTCGCGCTCATGCCACAGCGCGATGTTCTCGTAGGCGGCCTGCGCATTGGCGCGGACGACGCGGGCGAGGCCGGAAATTTGCTCGGACGCGATCGGGTTGCGCTTGTGCGGCATGGCGGAGGAACCCTTTTGCTTTTCCGAGAAAAACTCCTCGGCCTCGCGCACCTCACTGCGTTGCAGATGCCGAATCTCAGTCGCGATCTTGTCGAGCGTGCTGCACACGATGGCGAGCGTGGAGATGTAGTGGGCGTGGCGGTCGCGCTGCAACACCTGCGTGGCGACCGGCGCGGGCGCGAGGCCAAGCTTCGCGCAGATGGCTTCCTCGTGCTCCGGCTTGAGGTGGCCAAAGGTGCCGACCGCGCCCGACAGCTTGCCGACGCGCATGCCGTCCGCCGCCGCGTCGAACCGCGCGAGGTTGCG
>CAXTUV010000008.1:8478-18036 GCA_964247445.1 uncultured Acidobacteriaceae bacterium
ATGATCGGGGTGTGCTTGAACTCCAGCGCGCGTCTTTTCAAGACCTCGGCCAGCTTCAGTAAGCCGAGCCGAAGGATCGCCGAGGCCTCTTTGACTTGGAGCGACTGCGCTGTATCGACCACGTCGTTTGAGGTAAGACCGTAGTGGAGCCAGCGCGACTCGGGCCCGATCTTTTCGGCGACGGCGGTGGTGAAGGCAATCACGTCGTGCTTGACCTCCGCCTCGATCGCCTCGATGCGATGCAGGTCGAAGCCGCCGCGCTCACGGATGGCCCTTGCCGCTTCCGCTGGCACCACGCCTGCTTCCGCCAGGGCTTCGCTCGCTGCGATTTCAACCCGCAGCCAGCAGCGGTACTTGTTCTCATCGGTCCAGATCGCACCCATGGCGGGGCGGGTATAGCGCTTGATCAAAGCTCAAATCCTCGTAGGGGGGCGAAAGCTGATTGTAGCTTCCCGGATGCGCCGGAGCCGCATCTAGGGTGGGGTGGATACGAATGAAGATGTAGTAACGGTCGCCGATTTCAGCGAGCCCTTGGAAGCCGAAATGGCGCGCGGGCGCTTGGAATCGGCAGGCATTCGAGTATTTCTGGCAGGCGAAAACGCCCGGATTCTTGAACCGGGGCTTGCGTCCCTACGGTTGCAGGTCGCGGCCGAAGATGAGGCGGATGCGCGCGCGGTGCTCGCCGACCCGGGCGCGCTGTAGGGCTTACTCCGGAACGCCGAAGCGGGCCGCCATCTCCTCATGGAGAAAGCCCTCGCCGGGCCGGTAGGGCTGTACCCACTCGCCGTCGATGACGAACTGCGGGATGGCGCGCTTGCCCACCTTGCGGACAACTTCCTCGGCCGCGCCCGGGGTGCGCTCGATGTCGACTTCGCGGTAGGGTAGGTTGTGCTTAGCTAAAAAACGCTTGGCCTCGCGGCAGTCGCGGCACCAGGAGGCTGTGTATACGAGCAGGTCCATACGTGTTCAGGATACCTTGCCTCGGCGATTTTGAAAGAACGTCCGCAGCAGCTTTCCGCATTCGTCTGCAAGCACCCCAGGCGCGACCTCAAGGCGGTGGTTCAGCGAAGGATGGTTCAGCACGGACAGGACCGAGCCCGCGGCACCTGCTTTGGGGTCGGCCGCGCCGTAGACCAGCCGGCCCAATCGAGCGTGGATCATCGCCCCCGCGCACATCGCGCACGGCTCGAGCGTGCAAAAGAGTGTGCAGCCGGTCAGGCGATAGTTGGCGAGGACCAGACCGCCCGCACGTAGAACGACCACCTCGGCGTGGGCCGTCGGGTCATGGTCGCGCAGCACCCGGTTTTGTCCGCTCGCGAGGAGCCGGTCGCCCTGAAACAGAACAGCCCCGACAGGCACCTCGCCCGCATCGGCCGCTTCGCGGGCCTGGGCTAGAGCTAAGGCCATTCCGGTTTCGTCAGACGGCAGAAGCAGCCTCGAACATGGGCGGCCGCGCATCGATCCAGCGCCGAAACACCCCGATCAGCTGTTCCACTTCGGTTCCCCGGCCTTCAAACCGCTGCGGAGTCAGGGTACAGCGCAGCCATGCGCCGTCCATCGCGCATACGGCCATGCGGCGCGGCGCGGCCCCGGCGGCATCGGTCCCGCGCAGGTCGATACTCAATCGCCAGCCTTTCGGATCAGGCTCCAGGAGCATTCCCCGATGATGCTCCCACCGGCCGTTGCACTGCTGTTGATACCACCCACCGAGCCACTCCAAATCACACGCCTCGAAATCACAGAAAGCCACGGCCTCTATGTGCCTTTGCGCCCGGCGGGCTGCTGCTGCGTCATGCAGTGCAGCGCGCCGAGGCCCCAGATAAAGTCGCCGCAGTGGATGCCCTGCACGGTGTGCGAAGGAAAAAGCTCGGCGAGCGTGGAGAGCGCGATGCGGTCGCTGGGGTCGTTAAATGTTGGCACGAGCACACGCCCATTCGCAATGTAGAAGTTGGCATAGCTCGCCGGAAGCCGTTGGCCGTCAAAGACCACCGGCGCGGGGCAGGGCAGGATATGGACCTCGAACGGCTCGCCCTTGAGATTGCGCGCGGCGCGCAGCCGGTCGAGATTCTCCTCCAACGGCTCGTGGTTCTCATCCGCCGTGTTGGGCTCAACCACGGTCACGATGGTGTTTTCGGCCGTGAAGCGGGTAATGTCGTCGACGTGCCCGTGGGTGTCGTCGCCGGCGATGCCCCGGTTGAGCCAAAGGACCTGCTCGATTCCCAGGTAGTCGCGAAATACTTGCTCCAGGTCCTCGCGCGTTAGCCCGGGATTGCGGGCCTGGATAGGACTTAAGAGGCACTCCTCGGTCGTGAGCAGGACGCCCGCGCCGTTGGTGTCGATGGAGCCGCCTTCGAGCACAATCCTTTGCCCGTTCCGCTCGGGCTGCCAGGCTTCGAGCCGCAGCAGCGAGGCGGCTTTCGCGGGCAGCGCATCGTCCAGCTGCCAATCCGGATATTTGGCCCAAGCGTTAAAGCGCCAATCCGTCAGCGCTGTTTCGCCTGTCCTGCCTTGGAGGAAGATAGGCCCGGAGTCGCGGGTCCAGATGCGGTTGGTGGGCCAGTGATGGAAGCGAACCCGCCCGAGGTCGACCCCGGAGCGGCGCAATATCGTGCGCGCCTTTCGTTCAGCAGGCTCATCGTTGACCAGGATTTCCACGCGCTCCACCGGCGCGAGCGCCCGCACGATCTCCGCGTACACCCAGGGGATGGGCTGAAAACGCCCCGGCCAGTCGGCCGGGTTATGCGGCCAGGCGATCCAGGTCGCCTCGTGGCGCGCCCACTCAGCGGGCATGCGGAGCTTGAGTTCGCGCGGGATCACTCGTGGAACCCCGGCGTGGTGGGGTCGAGAAAGCGGTGCACGATAGGTCCGTACGCGTCGATGCGCCGGTCGCGCAGGAACGGCCAGTTGCGGCGCTGCTCTTCCAGCTGCGTAAGGTCGATCTCCGCGGTAAGGATTTCCTCGCGGTCGTGCGAGGCTTGCGCGATCACGCGCCCGAACGGGTCGGCGATGAACGAGCCGCCCCAGAACTCCAGCCCGGGACCTTCGGCGCGGTTGCCCCGGATGTCGCCGTGCTCTATCCCGACCCGGTTGGGCGCGGCCACGTACACACCGTTCGCGATGGCATGACCGCGTTGGATCGTCTGCCAGGCGTCATACTGCGCTTCGCCATACCGCGCTTTCTCGTGCGGGTGCCAGCCGATGGCGGTAGGGTAGAACAGCACATTCGCGCCCTGCATGGCGGTTAGGCGCGCGCCTTCGGGGTACCACTGATCCCAGCACACCAAAGTTCCGATACGGCCTACGGCCGTATCGTAGGCCCGAAAGCCCAGATCGCCCGGGGTGAAGTAAAACTTCTCGTAATAGAGCGGGTCGTCCGGAATATGCATCTTGCGATAAAGGCTTAGGATCGCGCCGTCTGGGCCGAGCGTCGCGGCGGTGTTGTGGTAGAGCCCCGGCGCGCGCCGCTCGAATAAAGAGGCGATGACCGTCACACCTTCTTCGCGCGCCGCCCTTCCCAGCCGATCCGTGCTTTCGCCTGGAATGGGTTCGGCCAGGTCGAACAGAGCAATGTCCTCCCGCTGGCAGAAATACTGTGCGCGAAAAAGCTCCGGCAGGCAGACGATCTGCGCGCCGTCCCGCGCGGCCCGGCGCACCCATTCCTCCGCGCGCCGGAGATTCTCGTCCGGGTCGGGGGTGCAGTGCATCTGCACCAGCCCGATCCGGAAGTTTGCGTATGACCCCATGTTGCGGAACTCCTTTGAAATCAAGCGACAGTTTACTTCGCGGCGGTTACAGGAACGCGAAGGACTTGCCCCGCGGCACCGGGCGCTGATCCGAAGTTCGAGATGTACAGCGCACCGTCAGGTCCGAAGGTCATGCCCGTCGGCAGAAACAAACCGGTGACGACGTCGGCAATCGCGCCGTCCCGGCCCACGCGCACCACCTTGCCTGTGCCGGGCTTGATGCCGCCTCCGGTGGAAAGCTCCAACGCATACAGGAGGCCGTCGTTCCCGATCGCCAATCCTACGATCGTCGTGAAGCCTGCCTTCGAGCCGGCGACCCTGTACTCCCCGAAGCCGAAGTTCGGAAGCGTAAACCCGGGCAGGGGATCGTACAGGGCCGATGCGCGCGAGACGGTAAGCACCCGCGCGGTTTGCGGCTCGAAGGGAGCGATGCTGAGGCTGCCTACGTAGAGATCATCGCTGAAAGCCGCGATGGAGGTCGGAACGATGTGGCCGTTCGAGGCCGAAATATCCAGCAGCAAGCTGGGCGACTCTCCCGGTGCGATGGAGACGATCTCGCCGTGGTTGGCTTCCACGGCCAGGAGGCGTCCGTTGTCCGCGATCAAGCTGTACCAGGAGCCGTCCGGGTCGTAGGCGAATGCGCTTGGATACTGCCCCGGATTGGCCGCGAGAAACCGGCTTAGGTCGGCGACCTGCACGTAACGCCCGCTGCTCGGGTCCACTTGGAGGATGGAAGCCGGAAAGTTTGCATTGCCGTGCGCGCAGCCCCCTCCATCCACCAGGGCGTACAAGGAGCCATTGCCGAAGACCAGCGCGGCAATACCGGAAACGCTGTGCTGGGCGTCAACCGTGGAAGGTAGGCCGGCGGCCACCGTGGTGCGTGTACCGCTCTTGTCGACTTTGGAGATGCGCGCAGTCAGCCCTCCAAGGTTCGGGCCTTGCGGCGCGGGTACCTGTCGGCACTGACCGGCCGTGGAGGTTGTGCCGCCCAAGCCGGCCTCGGCGACATATAGGGTTCCGTCAGGACCGAACGCGAGGCCTCGCGGTCCTTCCAGACCGGACGCATACAGTGTGCTGTTTGCCGGCAACGGGGCTTGGGCGAGGGCAGGGCCGGCAAGAAGGCAGGCCGCCAGAAACATAAGCGCTGAAGGGACACGCATAGAGGCACTCCTGGAGGTGCGTGGAACAGGGAGGGCTGAGGCTCGTCCTGAACAGGGCGGGCTCATGCATCGCGAGCTCGGGCGGCGGGGGTCCTGTTCCGTTTGCGGCTTACAACTGGCGCGCGAAGCGGCCCGTAGCAGGCGCGGTGCAATCAGCAGGCGATGCGTGGGCAAGGCGTGCCCAGGCCCAAACGTGATAGGGCAAAGCTCGCAACAAAACCGGAAAAAAACGCCGGCTGCGGTGCTCCGCAGAAAGCATGACCACGCTACGCCTGCCGAATTTCACCTGCAAGTAAAATCTTGCGCCAAAAGTGAAAGCGCAAGCTTCAGCCCGCGCTTTCACTTGGGTCCTGTCGCGCTACTCAAAAATTAAGATGGCCGCCGCGATGGTGGTCGTCCACAAGCCCCTGCGGTCGCCGACCGCCGATTGCGTGACGTTGGCGGTACGTACGATCTTGTTGGAGATTTTGTAGATTTCCTTCTTCTCGTCCCAGCTTTTGTCTGGGTCGAAATCAACATCGAGCGTGGTTGCGAGCATTTCGGCCGCGAGCTCCTCGGCATACTCACCCGCTTGCTCCTCGGTTTCGCCGAAGGAGTGGTGCTCGCTTAGGTAGCCGTAGGTGTTGCGGTCGGTCGGAATAGCGACGCCGATCGAGGAAGATACCAGCCGGTGCGGCTCGCGGGTTGAATTTTCCGCGATGACCGCGAAGACCACCTCACCCGGAAACAAGTAGGTGAGTCCCTCCTTGCGGCTGATGAGCTTGGCGTTCGGCGGAAAGATGGATGACACCCGAACCAGGTTTTGCGACGCCACGCCGGCATCGCGCAAAGCCATTTCAAAGGAGGTCAGGCGCTCCTTGTGCCGTCCCACGCCCTTGGTGAAAAAAAGGCGCTTCGGGACCATGCTTTTTCCCAATTTCAGAAACCTCCAGAGCGAAAACGTATCATGCGCGGGCCGCTCCGATCCGCACAGGAATGTGAATGGGTGGTGACACTTTGTATCGTAGCGGGTTTGCCTCCAAGGCGCATCTTACTGGGCCTGGAGAGGAACGATGGCACAGGAGTTAAAGCTGGAGCAGGCGCGGGCGATGATCGCCGCGGCTGAGAAAAAGGCGGGCGAGGTCGGGCAGCCCATGAATATCGCGGTCGTGGACGAAGGCGGCAACCTGCTGGCCTTTGCCCGCATGGCTGAGGCGTGGCTGGGGTCGATCGACATCGCGATGAATAAGGCATTCACCTCGCGCGCTTTCAACATCGCGACCAAGGACCTGGGCGAGAACTCGCAGCCCGGGCAGCAGTTCTTCGGCATCCATGCCTCGAACGGCGGGCGGGTGATGATCTTCGCCGGCGGACTGCCGCTTAAGCAGGGCGGCAAGGTCGTCGGGGCCATCGGGGTCAGCGGCGGCTCGGGTGAGCAGGATCAAACCGTGGCCGAAGCAGGCGCGGCGGCGCTGGGCGCATGAGCGGGCTGGTCAGCATCCTCGGCGCGAAGAAGCAAACGGCCAAGCTTGAACCCGGCTTGTACTGGAGCTCGGTCGCGACCGGGGCCTCGCTGGTCGCTTTCGGCATCGGCGGACTGGTCGCACCGAAGCCGTCGTCCAAGATGTACGGTGTTCCGATTGCCGGGAGCACGGGCGAAGCCTACCTGCGCGCGACCGCCGTACGCGACCTGACGCTCGGCGGCATCTTCCTGGCCTTCGCGGGATTGAAAGACCGCCGCGCTCTCGGCACGGTCTTTCTGCTCACCGCGGCGGTTGCGACGGGGGACGGCTCGGTCGCGCTGCGGTACAGCCGCACACCGGGCCGCGTGCTTCCCATCCACTGGGGCAGCGCCGTCGGCCTGCTGGGTATGGCGTACTTGCTGCTGCGGGGCAAAAAGTAAGGGGGAGCGTATGGCATTAAATCGCGGCGTGGTATTCATGGGTCCGGGCAAGGTCGAGGTGCAGTCCATCGACTATCCCAAGCTGGCCGACCCGCAAGGCAAGCCGATTGAGCACGGGGTTATCCTCAAGCTCGTTTCCACCAACATCTGCGGGTCGGACCAGCACATGGTACGCGGGCGCACGACCGCGCCCACCGGCATGGTCTTGGGTCACGAAATCACCGGCGAGGTCATCGAGAAGGGCAGGGATGTTTTGTTCATCGAGAAGGGCGACTTGGTGTCCGTGCCTTTCAACGTCGCCTGCGGACGCTGCCGCGCCTGCAAGGCCCGCAACACGGGCGTGTGCCTGAACGTAAACCCGGCGCAGCCCGGCGGGGCGTACGGCTACGTGGACATGGGCGGCTGGGTCGGCGGTCAGGCTGAGTACGTGATGGTTCCTTACGCGGACTTCAACCTGCTCAAGTTTCCCGATAAAGCGCAGGCGATGGAGAAGATTCGCGACCTGACGATGCTGTCCGACATCCTGCCGACCGGCTTCCATGGCGCGGTATGCGCGGGCGTCGGCGTGGGGTCAACCGTGTACGTCGCGGGCGCGGGGCCGGTCGGGCTGGCTGCGGCTGCTTCGGCGTATGTGCTGGGCGCTGCGGTGGTCATCGTCGGCGATCGCAACAAAAAACGCCTGGCCCACGCGAAGAAGATGGGCTACGAGACGGTCGACATCGCTCAAAGCGAGTCGCTCGCCGACCAGATCGCCGCCATCACCGGCGAGCCCACGGTTGACGCGGGCATCGACGCGGTCGGTTTCGAAGCAAGCTGCCACGGCGCAAAGGACGAGCCGGCCCCGGCAAGCGTATTGAACTCGTTGATGGACGTGGTGTTTGTCGCGGGCGGCATCGGCATCCCGGGACTCTACGTCGTTTCCGACCCCGGCGCGTCGAACGAGGACTCCAAGAACGGAGTGCTCAAGGTCCGGTTCGGCAAGGGCTGGTCCAAGGCACTGCACATGCACATGGGCCAAACGCCGACACTGCAATACAACCGACAGCTCATGCAGGCGATCCTGCACGACCGTTTACCGATTGCCAAGATTGTGAATGCGACGGTGATCTCACTCGACGAAGCGCCGAAAGGCTACCAGGATTTCGACAGTGGTGTAGCGAAGAAGTTCGTCATCGACCCGCACGGGTTGATTACAAAAGCGGCCTAACGCCGCTTAAGCCCTTGTGCGGCGTTCGGCCGCACAGGGGGCCGCTGCATCAGGAATGGGATCGGCACCAGGCAGCCGATGGTTACCGCGAGCACCCAAAAGGCATTTTGGTACGAAAGCATGCTCGCCTGCCGTAGAAGCTCCTGGTATGCCTGACCCTCGGCCATCTGCCGGGCTCCGGCGTGGCCTGCCCGCTCCAGCGCGGCCGCGGTTTGCGCGATCCAGTTCGTGTACGCGTAGCTGCCGTCAAGCACATTTGCGCCTAGGGTGCTCTGGTGCGTTTGCGCGGTGCGCTCCAGAAACGTCGTCAGCAGGGCGGTTCCGAAGGAGCCACCCAGGTTGCGCGCGAAGTTCGACAGCGAGGAGATTTGATTGTTCTTCTCGCGCGGTACCCCAACGTAATTGAGCGTGCTGATCGGGATAAACACAAAAGCCAGCCCCATGACTTGGAACGCGCGCCAAAGCTGAATCGTGCCGAAGGCCGCACCCAAGTCGAGCCGAGTCAGGTTGTACAAGCCCAAAGCGGTCATCGCGTAGCCGATCGCAACCAAGCGGCGTGGGTCGCGGAGGCGTCCGACGAGCTGGCCGGAGATCGGCATCATGCACATCAGCACCAAGCCGCCGGGCATCAGCGCCAGCCCGGCGCGTTCTGCCGTGTAGCCCAGCAGTGCCTGGAGGAATTGCGGAATCAGCACCGTCGAGCCGAACAGAACCATGCCCAGCACGAACTGTAGGCCCACGGAGGTGCCGAAATTGCGGATCCCCAGCAAGCGGATGTCGACG
Organism: uncultured Acidobacteriaceae bacterium; assembly: GCA_964247445.1. Lineage (GTDB taxonomy): Bacteria > Acidobacteriota > Terriglobia > Terriglobales > Acidobacteriaceae > EB88. Next base: position 17,254 of record CAXTUV010000008.1, read on the forward strand.
ATAGGGTTCTTATGTCGCCACTCCCACACCGCGAAGAAGACCAGAAAGCAAACCGCGATGCAGGCAAAGGTGACGATCAGATCCGAGCCGAACCAGTCCTTCTCCTGCCCCTTGTCGAGCACGAACTCAAGCGCGCCCACGCCGATGGCGACCGTGGCGAGGCCCGTAAAATCAACCCTCGCCCGTGCTGCCTCCACGCGCTTCGAGGTCAGGTAGGGCGGGTCCTCCACCAGGCGCGAGCTCAGGAAAAGCGACAGGATGCCGATAGGGAGATTAATGAAAAAGATCCAGTGCCAGTTGTAGTTGTCCGTGATCCAGCCGCCGAGCGTGGGGCCGATCGCCGGGGCGACCACGACCGCCATCCCGTAGACCGCGAAGGCTTGCCCGCGCTTCGCGATGGGAAAGGTGTCGGCGAGAATGGCCTGCTCGCTCGGCGCGAGGCCGCCGCCGCCGAGGCCTTGCAGAATGCGGGTCAGGATGAGAATCGGAAGGGTTTGCGCGAAGCCGCACAACATGGAAGCGGCGGTAAACAGCACCACGCACGACAGGTAGAACCGCTTGCGCCCGAATCGGTTCTGCAGCCACCCGGAGATGGGCAAGACGACCGCGCTCGCGACCAGGTAACTCGTGAGCACCCATGTCGCCTCGTCCGAGCTTGCCCCCAGCGACCCGGCGATGTGCGGCAGCGCAACATTCGCGATGGAAGTATCAAGTACCTCCATGAACGTCGCGAGCGTGACGGTGAGGGCGATGAGCCAGGGATTGTGCCGGGGCTTCCAGTCG
>CAXTUV010000009.1:0-6932 GCA_964247445.1 uncultured Acidobacteriaceae bacterium
CATGTGTTAGGCACGCCGCCAGCGTTGATTCTGAGCCAGGATCAAACTCTCGTTTAAATCCTGTGGCCCGCTCACCTTCAGGACGGAGGTCCGAAGGGCGGTACCGGCTGCCCGCGCTCGAAAACGCGGGGCAGCAATACTGTGAGAATGATCAAGCCAAACTTGATCGGTATCTCACGACTGGCATGTTCAATCTGATTGTCAAAGATCCGGAAGCCGCACCCGCCTTGGCGGGCCGCTTTGGATCGGGATCCGCGACTGTGTCGTCGCGTGTCCTCGAACTTGCTGCGCCGTGAAGCGCATTTCTTAACTCTACTCAGAAGACCATCGGCTGTCAACAGCTATCTGGCGTCTTCTTTCAGTTTGCTTGGTAGCATGCCAAGCTTTCCCAATTCATTGGGAAAGCGGCTTACCTCGCATTGCAGCGTAAAGTGAAATGCGGTCGGCACAGTTGAAAATCATCATTCCGTCACCGAAGCGACGGGTTGGCCTTCAGGCCCTTGGAAAACTGTTCGCTTGGAAGTGTGCCCGAAGGCTACGACGCCAACTACGAAACCAGTCCTTCATCCTGAGCGGGTCTACTCTCGCTCAGGGCTCTCGACGCGGCATTTGCTTTCCACCGCCTCGCGACTTCTTGAATGTAGCAAAGAGACGCGCTCTATGCAAACAGCCGCTTGTGGATATGTGCAAAACAGCCAAACGTCCGTCAACCCTGCCGAGGGATGACGCCCAGAACCGTCAGCCCATTCACAAAGAACTGCACGGCAAGCGCCACCAGAAGGAGACCCATGATGCGCACGAGGATGCGGATGCCGGTTTCTCCCAGCAGGCGCTGCAGCTTCTCAGCCCCGCCCAGAATCCAGTAGCTCGCCGCGGCGGTAATGCCGATCGAGCCGAGAATGGCTCCAATCTGCCAGATCCTTTCCGCCTGGCCCACCATCACCATGACGCTTGAGATCGCCCCCGGCCCGGCCAACATCGGAATGCCGAGCGGGACGATACCTGCGTCCTCTTTATTGGCCGCCTCCTGGGTTTCGCCTTGGCTTTCCTGCGTGCCCGAGCGTCTTGCCTCCAGCATGTCGATCCCGATCAGGAGCAGGATCAGCCCCCCCGCGATCTGGAATGCCGGAAGCGTAATCCCGAAGAGGCGAAAGATGAGCTTGCCGCCGATGGCAAAGGAGGTAAGCACGATGAAGCAAGTCAGGCATGCCTTACCCGCCATACGGCGGCGCTTCGCCGCGTCCACCCCCGCCGTGATGGCTAGGAACGAACCGATGGAAGCAAGCGGGTCTACCAAGAAAAAAATGGAGCTGAGCGCGAGGATGGAAAAGCCGACATACTTCGATTGGTGAATCTCTTGGAAAGCGTGCTGGGCGGGACCGAACATAGCTCGACGCTACTCCATACCCGCAGCGTGCGGCAGGTCACGACAGTACCCAAAGAACCCTGTCTATAATCGCTCTTGAAGGAGCCTCCCCACATGCCTATCCAACCCACAGCCAATATCTGGCGCAACGGCGAGCTCGTTGCCTGGGAAAACGCGCAGATTCACGTCATGAGTCATGTGGTCCACTACGGCTCCTCGATCTTCGAAGGCATTCGCTGCTACACGCAGCCGGGCGCGGCTTCCGTGTTTCGCCTTCGCGAGCACATGCGCCGCCTCCTCGACTCGGCCAAGATCTATCGCATGGCAGTGCCGTTTTCTCTCGACGAGCTTTGCGCGGCAGTGATCGAGCTGGTCGAAGCCAACGGGATTGCGCCCTGCTACATCCGTCCGGTCGTGTTCCGCGGCTACGGTGAGATCGGTGTCGATCCGAAAGGCGCGCCCATTGATGTGTACATCGCTAATTACCCGTGGGGCAAATATTTAGGCGAGCACGGCGGTGCCGACGTGTGCATTTCATCCTGGAACCGACTCGCGCCGAACACCATGCCGTCGCTCGCAAAGGCCGGCGCGAACTACATGAATTCCCAGCTGATCCGCATGGAAGCCGCGGCAAACGGCTACGCCGAAGGCATCGCGCTTGACGTGAACGGCTACCTGTCCGAGGGTTCGGGTGAGAACCTATTCGTCATCCGCGACGGCGTGCTGTACACCTCGCCGCTCGCCAACTCCGTGCTGAGCGGCATCACCCGCGATGCCGTCATCACGCTGGCGCGCGACGCGGGCATTCCGGTAGTCGAGCAGGCTTTGCCGCGCGAGCTCTTGTACATCGCCGACGAGGCATTCTTTACAGGAACCGCCGCGGAGGTAACTCCGCTTGCGTCGGTGGACCGTATTCCGGTCGGCGACGGAGCAACGGGACCAATCACGAAAATGCTCGCGGACGCATTTTTTGGGATCGTATACGGCACGGCACCTGATCGCTACAACTGGCTTACGCCGGTGAATGTCCCCGTGGAAGCTCCGCTTGCCGAGCCGGTCGAGGTCTAGCGACTCCGAAAAGCCGCAGATCGCGAATCTGCTCGCGCTCTAAGTCGCCTGACCCGCCGGCCCGATGATCTCGAAAACACTGGACATCATCATGATGTGTGCGGGCCGGTGCTGCTTTTGGTGGGGCTGCTGCTGTGTCGACTCACGACCCGGCGGAGTTTGTACCCAAGATCTTGACCGTGCCTGCCGCGCGGAACGCTTAGCTTTCGAGGCGCGTCCTAGCTTTCATGGCAACTATTAATGCGCCTTCGCTTTTTGCCGATGAAGAACATCAAGCGCGAAAGGCGGAGCTGGCGGAGGGCGAGGGCAAGCTCGCCTCCATCGAAGAGCGTTTGCTCGCCCGGGATGGGCCGCCCACGCCGCGTCCGTTTTGGAGCCCTCTCAAAGAGCTGGTGTACGTGCTCATCTCCGCGCGGACCCGAACCGAGCTTTCGCTCGCCGTGCTGGCTTCGCTGGAGGTCCGCTACGGCGCTGCCGCCGGCGACTGGCGGGGGCTGCGCGATGCCGCGCCGGCCGAGGTGGAACGTCTGCTCGCACCCGTGACATTCTCCGAGCGAAAAGCACCCGTGCTGCAAGCCGCCCTCCGGCGCATCACGCGGCAAAACGGCGGCGTGCTTTCGCTCGACTTCTTTGAAGAGCAGCCGGTGGAACGCATCCGGCGCTGGCTTGAAACCTTTGAGGGCGTGGGCGCGCGCGGCTCGGCGGCGGTCGCGAACCACTCCTCGCTGCGCCTGCGCGCGCTGGCCGTGGACGGGCATCACCACCGCATCGCTCAGCGGCTCGGCTTTGCGACAAAATCCATGAGCGCCGGGCAAACCGAGCAGGCTTTGCTCACCCTGCTCCCCGAGGAGCGCTGGCCGCCGGCGCGGCTTACCGCCATGCACGACCTGCTGAAGCGCCACGGCCAGTTGCGCTGCACCAGCGTGGACTGGGAGCCGCACTGCCCCGTCTGCCCGCTGCTGCCACTCTGCCCGACGGGGGAAGCCACTATCAATTCGGCCGCAGGTGAACTGCACCGGCCCGGGTGACGGCCGCGAAGAAGGGCGGCTGCTGTTGCGCGAACAGCCGCGACATCGCAGGCAGAGCCTTCTTGAGCGCTTCGGCCAGTTCGAGGCCACTCAGGTTGTGGTCGGAAAATTAGACATAGCCATGCCGCTGCTCCGCATCGTCTCGCGCTTCGACCCACGACATAGGGCTACGCCTAATGATGATGAGAAGAGCCAAGCGCGTTCGCCCACGGCAGTTTCCTCAATGTGTAGAGGGTTGTGAACGTAGCTTTCTAGCGGGAAGCTATGTAGATGTCATCTCCGCGCTTTGCAATAGGAGGAACGCTGCTTTACCCGAGGCAGCCATTCCGTATCCGGTATTCCTCGACGGCAGGGCGCTGGACAGCGTTGATGCCGCAAACCGTTCTCTTCCAGCACGGGAACCGGCCTATGCTGACGCCCGCGCCTGGAAAATGCCCGCGAAGCTTCGCCGGACGCTCCAGAAAATAATGAACCAGAGCAGAAAACACACCGCGCCCGGCGGAAGTCCGGATGGGGCCATCAGGATGTGGAAGAGCAGGATGTTCGCGAGCACCGGGCCGAGCAGCACCAACGCCAATGGAACGTAGAAGCCGGACAGGAGCATGAGCGCGGCCAGGATCTCGACGCCTGAGGCGACTTGATATAGGTGCGATTGCACAAGCGATCCCAGGTACTGTCCGGCGACTCCCGGAGGCGGTGGCGGTTGGTGAATAAAACCGAGAAAGCCGTTCAGTCCAAAGACCAAAAAGATCAGTCCTAAAAGGACGCGAGACACAAGGGCGGCAATTCGCATGGACGGGGAGCCTCCGGGCCATCGGTGTTCTCACGCATACTCGATGAAGGATTCTAAAGAGTCAACCGAAAACCTTCTTGCAGGGTCTGTTTCCTTCTACGTCCATGGGAGAATGAGCCTCATGCCGGGCCGCGAACGGTCGCGAGCGGCAACTGCCTGGCGCAGAAGGCACGACTGAGGACGGCTGCACCCGTGAATCCACTGCTTACCCTCGCTCTCGGCATTCCCACCCGGGGCCGGCCGATGATCCTGAAAGACACCCTCGCCGATCTGCAGCTGCAAACCCGCAAGCCGGATCAGATTTTTGTCGTTTATTACGACCTCAAGGACATTGGGGACGCACCGGCGCTGTTTCCCGAGGTGCGCTTCATCCAGGGCAAAGGTTCGGGTGGCTCGTGTTCGCAGCGCAACCACTTGCTGGATGCGGCAATCGCCGGCGGCTACGACCTTATCTTCATCCAGGATGACGATTTCTTTGCGCAAAAGGAGTATCTGGAACGCGCGGCCGAGGTATTTACGGCGGAACACGAGATCGTTGGATTCACGGGCAAGGTGTTGGCCGACGGCACCACCGGGCCCGGCTACACGGTCGAGTGGGCGCGGAACCTCCTCAAAGGCATTCGTAGTACGCCGCTTCTCGCGGAAAGCCCGGCGCGCAAAACTTTTAACTGCGACGGCTGCAACATGATGTTCCGGCTTTCGGTAGTGGCGGAACATCGCATGCGCTTCGACGAGCGCATGCCCGGCTATGCCTGGTATGAGGACATTTATTTCTCCCGCCGCATGATGGCCTACGGCAAAGTGGTTACGGCGGACGGCGCGCAAGGAATTCACCTCGGCAATAAAGGCGGGAAAACCTCCGGTCGGCGGTTCGGCTACTCGCAAATCGCCAACCCGGTCTATCTTTGGCGGAAAGGCAGCTTTCCGCTGCACCGCACCGTGCGCAGCATCGCCAAGAACTTCACGGCCAACCTTGTAAGGAGTCTGCGGCCGGAGCCGTATGTGGACCGCAAAGGGAGGCTCAACGGCAACTTCCTCGCTTTCCGCGATCTGCTCAGCGCAAGGATGCACCCGGAGCGCATCCTTGAACTTTGACCCGAAGCTTATTTAGGCGACCACCCGATACCCGAGCTGGAATGGGTTGGCCGCGAGCGCCGCGATCAGGTACCAGCCCGTCGCGCCGATGTGGAGCAACGGCCCGTAGGTGTAGCCGAAGCCGGTATCGAGCAAGCTGGTGGCCGCGACCAAACCCAGCCCTTGCGGAATCGGGCGGCCGCCGACGGCTTGGCCTGCCCCGAGCGTGCGCTGCGCGAGCGCGCACTGGTTCAGCAGGGTAAGGGCTTGGGCAACGTCCGTGTAAATCGCGGCAAGCCCCTCGGCTGCGCGCAGCGCCCGCGCCGCGAGTGCCGCTGCCGTATGTCCGGTACCTTCCAGCCATACCGCGTTCGCGTCAGCCCCCGCGACGCCCGGGTTCAGGCTCGCGGTGTCGAACACAAGCCCGCGCACCTGCTCGGAGCCGGTCAGCGATGAATTGCGCGCCGATGCCGTATCGGTACTCGCGAGGTTGCCGAGCGCCCAGTCGATAGTCGCTTGCGTCGCCGGGTCGAGCAGCGCCAGGAACGACCAGGTCTGCACATCCTCGGGGATGGGCGAGATGTTCGTGGTGACCTGGTCGCCCAGCGTTCCCGTGTAGTAGTACGGTCCTGCCGCGTTATACAGCGCCTGCACGAACTGGAGCGCGTGGAGGGCGAGCGCTGACCAGCTTTGGCCGTTTTCTGCCGCCGCGTCGCCCGTAAGCCGGCTCAGCATCGTGAAAAACGCGTACGTGTCGATGTTGTGCTCGGTTGACTTGCCGTTGGTGGAAGGCACGGACTGGTTCGACTGATTGATCACCGTGCCGAAACGGTAGCCGCCCGGGCCCTGGGTATCGTAGGTGTTACGGACGATCCAGTTCGCCACCGCGAGCGCCCCTTGGAGGTACTGCTGATTGCCGGTGCAGCGAAACAGTTGCGCCAACGCCATGCCGGGCCAAGCCTGGTCGCCCACGGCCGAGCCGTAGAAGTAATATGGCGCGGCCGCCGGGGTGATGTACGCGCCGGAAGCGCTCGCAACGTTGACGAAGTACGCCTGCGCGAACCGCCCATCGGCGATGGGAAAGTTGTTGGCCTGCGCGTACAGCAAGCCCTGCCCCAGCACTTCAGCCCGCGCGATATCGTCCCGGTCGCCCGCGGCTAGGTAGGCGTGAATCGCCACCGCGTTGTCGTAGGTAAACGCGGTCGGGCCCACGTTGGCATCGTCGTAGCTCTGGGTCAGCCGCACGGTCGGGCCCTGGGCATAGGCGTCCATCATGAAGTTCTGAAACGTAAAGCCATTGTTGACAGAGGCAAGCAGGGTCTGCGCCTCGTTGATGAGGCCGGCTACGGATTGCGCCTGCGCGCGGGGCGCGAACGCGGGTAGGGCCAGGCCGGCGGCGGAAGCGGAGCCGAGCGCGAGAAGGCTGCGGCGGGACAGTTGGGGCATGGGGATCTCCTGTTTGCTCCGGAAGTCCGGCGACAAACGCCCTGACTGTACCGCGCGCCGTAAACGGCAGGCAACTCCCATGCGGACGGTAGATGGCGCGGCGGTGCGGGCGGCGCGAACAGCCGGCAGCGTGGAGGGAACGCGGCGCTTTGCGCTC
>CAXTUV010000009.1:6942-17992 GCA_964247445.1 uncultured Acidobacteriaceae bacterium
TGTCCGCGTTAGGAGAAGGCGTGGCAAACGAGAGGACTGTACCGTCCCGGCACAGGAGTCGGCAAGCCGGGTTTGTTCGCACGATGGTTGGGCTACGCGAGGCCGGTTTCCTGAACACAACGCGAAACGAATGCGCCCCTCACCGCTGTGTCACACAGAGACCCAACCGCCTTCAAGCCTGCCCCGCCTGCGCAAGTGTCAGCGTGAACGTGTCATCCTGAGCGCAGCGAAGGATCTACTTTACCCCTCGCGCGGAGCTGAAGCCGTGCCTCTTCTGGAACTGCGAACCATCACCAAGCGCTATGGCCCGGCGACGGTGGTCGACAATGTATCGCTGACATTGCGGCGCGGCGAAACCCTCGGCTTGGTGGGCGAGTCCGGCTCAGGCAAGAGCACACTCGCCCGCATCGCGCTCGGGCTTGTTCCGCCCTCATCCGGGAAGGTTTTCTTTGACGGCGCGCCGCTTGCCCGCGCCCGCATGAAAACGGTCCGCCGGCGCATGCAGCCAGTCTTTCAGGACCCCTACGCGGCGCTGAACCCACGCATGAGGGTGCGCGACATCCTGGCCGAGCCGTTCCAAATCCACAAGCATGAGGCAGCCCGGTCGCGCGCTTCGCTCGAGGCTGCTTCGGCGGAGCTTCTGCGCGTCGTGGGCCTGGACGGGTCCGCGCTCCCCCGATACCCGCACGAGTTTTCGGGCGGCCAGCGCCAGCGCGTTAACATCGCCCGCGCCCTGGCTCTCCGGCCTGAAGTGCTGGTGCTCGACGAGCCTGTGTCCGCGCTCGACGTCAGCGTGGGCGCGCAGGTGGTCAACCTCCTGCGCTCGCTCCAGCGAGAGTTCGGCCTCACCTACCTGTTCATCACCCACTCCATGCCGCTGGTGCGGTACCTAGCGGATGAGATCGCGGTGCTCGAAAAAGGCAAGCTGCTGGAGCAGGGCCCCGCGCGGGAGCTGCTCGCCGCGCCCAAGCACCCGTACACGCGAGCGCTGGTAGCAGCCACGCCGGTGCTGGCGGGGTAAATCACATCTTTACCGGCTCGCCGCTGTTCGACATAGGAGTGCCTTCAGTGCTTCAGGTTTTCCCGCGCCCAACGCTCCGCGCTCATGGTCGGGATGCCTTGTTGCGCGTTGAAGCTCTTCTCCTTACTCCACGCCACGCCCTTGCCTTCCGCAAACACAAGGCGATACTTTTTAATTTGATTCTCAGGGTCTTGCGCAAGCTCTTCCTTAAGGCAGGCAACATCCCAAATTGTCCGCGCGAACTTGCGCCCGGTAACATGCTCTACCGTATTCGCTAATTCCGCATACGTTACGGTGTCGCCGGCCGTATAGACCACCTGATTTACTTTGGGCGGCGCGGCATACAAAATCTCCGCTGTAAGTCCACCGATGTCGTCGGCTGTTGTTACGGTCACCTCTGTTTCCCAGCTTCCGAGCGCATTGACAGTATTGCCGCTTAAATTAACAACGCCGAACGAAGGCTCGAATAAAAAGCTGGTGAACACACCGGTCGAGATAATAACCCATTAAGTGACGCTCTGGGAATGCAGCAAGTCGCGCACATCCAATTGCTCATCGAATAAATCCTGCGCGCTGCCCCGCCCGATGATGTCGTAGTCCACACCGAACTGCCAAGGAACATACCGACGTACCCCGGCCTGCAGTACCGCTTGCGCCAGCTTGCGCTGGGTTCCCCGGCCCGCGACAAAACCTGTGCAACCTATGACGGTGTCATATCCATGAAAGATGGCAGCTAAATCGTCCTGTAAGCCACCTGCGAGGTCGCCGGCAACCGTCTGCACTCCTAATGATCGAATCTGCTCAACCTGCTTCTGCTTTTTCGGATCTTGCGGGTTAATCGTATCCGGTCGAAGAAGAACGGATACCATGTCGCCGGCGGACGACGGTATCCGCGCGGCCAGGCCGCGAAGGACCGCCATGCCCAACTCTCCCGCACCAAGGATAAGTATTGCCGTATGCTTTCCCATGTGCAGGCTTCGATGAGCGTCAAAGTAAAAGGATTCCAACTCGAAGCTGCGTCTCAGAAGCGATGATGAGCTTCACTGCAGGGCTGGTGCCGGCACCCCGCACCTTCTGGCTCTCGCTGGCCTCCTTCCTCGCGGGCCTCCTCAACGCCGTCGCGGGAGGCGGGTCGTTTCTTTCCTTCCCTGCTCTGCTCAACCTCGGCGTCCCGCCCATTGAGGCCAACGCCACCAACACGGTCGCGCTGTGGCCGGGGCAGTTTACCTCTATCGCCGCGTACTGGGCTGACCTTCGGCACAACCGGCGGCTCGTGCTGCCGCTGGGCAGCGCGGCGGCGATTGGCGGCGTGGGCGGGGGCTTAGTCTTGCTCCATACCGGCCAAGCGACCTTCCTTCATCTCGTTCCTTGGTTGCTGCTGGCCGCGGCGAGCCTGTTCGCGGCCTCCACGCCCATCTCGCGGTGGCTGCAGGCCCGGGCGCGGGGCAAGCGTGAGCCCGCCGGGACCCAAGTCGAGGAAGTGCCGCTGCTCGCCCCGCTTATTCTCGGCATGATCGTGGTAACGCTCTACATCGGCTACTTCGGCGCGGGCGCGGGTTTCCTGGTCATGTCGCTCCTGGCCGTGTTCGGGATCGAAAACATCAACCAAATCAACGCGCTCAAGGTGGTCACCACGACTATCGCGAACGGCGTCGCGGTGCTTCTGTTTCTCGCGACGGGGCATGTGGTGTGGCGCTACTGCTTGCTGATGATGGTCACCGGCGCGGTGGGCGGCTACGTGGGCGGCCGGAGCGCGCGACGGCTCAACGCGCGCTGGGTGCGCGGGGCGGTCACTTTGATCGGGTTCGCGATGGCCGGGTACTTCTTCTACCGCGACCGATAAACTAAAGGTATGAGTCACGAAGGGTTTCGCCTCGTCTCCCCCCAGCAGGCCGCGCGTGAGGAAGCCGCGCAGGCCGAGCTGCCTCGCGCGGCGACCGAGCCCGTCAAGGTGCGGGTGCTGAAGACCGAAGGCACGGGCATGGAGATTGATTGGCGCGACGGCCACCGCAGCCGATGGAGCTTCCCGTGGCTGCGCCATGCCTGCCCCTGCGCGACTTGCCAGCAGGAGCGAGAAGAGCAGGGCCGCGAGCCCGGGGTCGCGCCCGCTGAAGCCGCTGCCCTCCTGCCCATGTATAAAGCCGCTCCCCGACCCGATACTGTGCAGCAGGTCGGCCGCTATGCCGTTTCTTTCGTTTGGAACGACGGCCACTCGAGCGGCATTTACTCCTGGGACTACCTGCGCCGGAACTGCCAGTGCCCGCTGTGCCGGGCCGCGCGCGGGTTCCAAAATGGCACCGCGTCGGCGGAATCGGTGTAAAAACCCGCGCAGCCACGCCGAGAACCGCTTTACAATTGGCCCCGATGAACTCCCTGTGCGCGCGCGCCTTTATCTTCCTGTTTCTCGCCCTACCGGCGCTCGCCCAGCAAGCGCAGCACCGTCCGCCGTCGGTGCCGCTCATCGCGCACAATCCTTACTTTTCGATTTGGTCCGACACCGATAAGCTCACTGACAGCACCACCCGCCATTGGACAGGCGCGGGGCAAGCGCTGACCGGCTTTATGCGCATCGACGGCAAGCCGTTTCGCGTGATGGGCGACCAGCCCGAGGAAATCCCAGCGCTGGAGCAAACCTCGGTCCGCGTCGAGGCGACCCATACCATGTACAGCTTCTCCGGGGCAGGCATCACGCTCGAGCTGAGCTTCTTCACCCCCGCGTTTCCGCAGGACCTCGACCTGCTGTCACGGCCCGTAACCTACCTGACCTGGACGGCGAAGTCCGCCGACGGCGCGCCGCATATGGTCGATGCGCTGCTCGATGTCAATCCGGAGATCGCGGTCAACGAGCGGGAAGACGCGGTGACGTGGGGCCGCTCGGAAACCGGCGCGCTCGACGTGCTCAACGTGGGCTCGCGCGACCAGCGAGTGCTCGATAAAAGCGGCGACAACCTGCGCATCGACTGGGGCTATTTCCACCTGGCAGTGCCGCATGCCGCGCACGGCGCAATGGCGCTGGTCGCGCGCGACAACCTGGACAAAACCTGGACGGCGTTCGGCAAGACCGGCGGCTTGACGGAACCGGATTCACTCGACTTTCCCGCCGCGCCGAACAGAGGTGCCGCACACCTGGATGCGGTCGTGCATCTCGGGTCGGTGACGGCGGCTTCAGCCTCCATGCACATGCTGGTGAGCTACACCGACAACTATGCGATCGAGTACCTGGGGCAGAGGCTGCGCCCCTACTGGCAGCGCAACAAGCAGGCCATCCCGGCCATGCTGGATGGAGCGGAACAGGATTACGCGAAGCTGAACGAGCGCGGTACAGACTACGACAAGCAGCTGGACGCGGCCATGACCGAAGCCGGAGGCGCGGACTACAGCTACCTGACCGACCTGGCCTATCGCGAGTCGCTGGCCGCCTGCGAGTTGACCGCCGACACGAACGGCACGCCGCTGTACTTCTGCAAGGAGAACTTTTCCAACGGCTGCACCGGGACAGTGGATGTGATGTACCCGCAGTCGCCGATCCTGCTGTTCTTCAACCCGGCGCTGATGGAAGCGCAGGTGGAGCCGGTGCTGCGCTATGCAGCCCTGCCCCGCTGGAAGTTTCCGTTTTCCCCGCACGATATCGGCCAGTACCCGCTGGCCAACGGGCAGGTGTACGGCGGCGGCGAGGACACCGAGGACGACCAGCAGCCTGTCGAAGAGTCGGGCAACATGCTTATCATGATCGACGCGCTCGCGCACACGCAGGGTAACCCGCACATCGCCGACCATTACTGGGCGGAGCTGACCAAGTGGGCCGACTTTCTGCAAAAGGAGGGCCGCGACCCGGTGAACCAGCTATCGACAGACGACTTCGCCGGGCATCTGGCGCACCAGGAAAACCTGACGGTGAAGGCAGTGATCGGCGTGGGCGCGTATGCCGACCTGGCGCACCAACTAGGTCGGGAGGACACGGCGAAGCAGTACCGGGCGATCGCGGAGTCGATGGCGAAGCAGTTTCTCGCGATGGGCGTCGAAGGCGACCACACCAAGCTCGCCTTCGACAAGCCGGGAACGTGGAGCCAAAAATACAATCTGGTTTGGGACCGCTTGCTGGACCTGAAGCTGTTTCCACCATCGTTCGCGGAGTCAGAGGTGAAGTGGTACTTGGCGCATGAGAACCAGTACGGGTTCCCGCTGGACTCGCGCAAGGACTACACCAAGCTCGACTGGCAGGTGTGGTCGGCCACGATGGCGAGCGACAAGCAGCAGTTCGAGCAGATGATCGCGCCGTTGGCGAAATGGGCCGATGAAACTTCAAGCCGAGTGCCGATGACGGACTGGTACGACACCAAGACCGGCAAGCAATCAGGGTTTCAGGCGCGGTCGGTGGTGGGCGGAGTGTTTATTAAGGCATTGGCGGAGCCGGGGCTGGCTAAGAAGTGGCAGGCTGAGCTGAAGGCAAATAAAACTTATGGGGCCGGTATGGCTGCCGGCTCAGGCTGCCGCGGGTGCGCGAGAGAGCCCGCCAGCAGCGCAACCGCTGCTTCCGCATCCGGGACAACCTGCATCGTCCGCAGGTGCCGCGCGCGCACAAAACCCTGCTCGACCGTGCGGTTGAGAAACGCGAGCAGCCCGTCGTAGTAGCCGAGCGTGTTGACCAGGACGCACGGCTTAGCGTGGATGCCGAGCTGCGCCCAGGTCAGGATTTCCATCCACTCATCCAGCGTGCCGAACCCGCCCGGCAGGGCGACAAACGCGTTGGCGCGGTCGGACATCAGCAGCTTGCGTTGGTGCATGGTGTCGACGGAGTGCAGCTCCGTCAGGCCGGTGTGGGCGACCTCTTTGTCGCGCAAAACCGCCGGCAGCACCCCGACGACCGGACCGCCCCCGGCGAGCACCGCATCCGCAACCGCGCCCATCAAGCCGATCGAAGCGGCCCCGTACACCAGCCCCCAGCCGCGCTCGGCGATCAAGGTACCCAGGCGGGCGGCTTCGGCGCGGTACTCCGGGCGGGTGCCGTCAGAAGAGCCGCAAAAGACGCAGATGTTCGCCAATCTCCTCACCTTGTCGTTCAGTTCTGGATAAGTTGCATTTTCAGGTCACGAGCAGCTTTTTGATCAAAAGTCGCCGTGTACTCGCATCCCGCTGCTGCACCGGCGCTCGCGATCAAACAATCGGCAAAGCTCACGGTTGCCTGGAGGAACAAACGAAGCGCACGCGCTACGTCTTCTCCTGATTCCAAGCGCAACTCGGCTGTTTCGAGCAGCGCCATGACCAGCTCCGCTACCTGCTCGCGGGTAAACGCGTAAATGCGTACCAGGGACCAGAGAACCTCCGCCAGAGCGACAGTGGAGATGAAGCCGGGCTTTTCGACTGTCAGCTGTTCAAGTAAAGCCTGCGCTTGCGGGCTTTGTATTGCATCGTCCATCAGGATGGAGCGAAGCAGAACGTTCGTGTCCAGATTAATCAATGTCGTTTTCGAGAGAGATCTGTTCTCCAATCGCTATATCGATTTGTTCAAGTGTCGGCGCGGGTTTTGCGCTCTTGAACATACCGATTAAAGATCGAACGGAGCGGGTTTTACGGGAAAGAGCATAGGCTTCTTGTCCCGGCACTTTGGTAAATACAATCTGATCCCCGATGCGTAATCCCATCTGTTTTCGCACCTCAACCGGCACGGTAATCTGGCCTTTGGATGTCACAATTGAGGTCGCCATACTGCATCTCCTATCAGTAGCATAGCACTGTCCCTTACCTAAGGTAAGGAGGTAATCCCATCGTAAACTGGCCTAGTGCATCCCCTCCTCCAAAAAATGAACCCGCAGCAGGCCGAAGGCGTCCAGGCCGTCGACGGGCCCGTGCTGCTGCTTGCCGGCGCCGGCTCGGGCAAGACGCGGGTCATCACGCACCGCATCGCCTGGCTCATCCAGGAGCGCGGGGTCGCGCCCGACGCCATCATGGCCGTCACGTTCACCAACAAAGCCGCCAAGGAGATGGCTGAGCGCGTGGAGAAGCTGATCGGCGCGACCAGCCTGGCCAAGCCGCTGCTCGCGACCTTTCACTCGTTTTGTGTGCGCCTGCTGCGCCGCGACATCGAGGTCTTGCGCGCACCCGACGGCACGGGCCTGACCCGTACTTTTGCGATTTACGACGAAAGCGATCAGCAGCAGATCGTGAAACAAACCATGCGCCGCATGGGGCTTGATGACAAGCAGCTCACCCCGCGCACGGTCCTGAGCCGCATTTCCTGGGCGAAAAACCACATGCTCAACCCGCAGGAGTTCTACCTTCAGTCCGCCGACCCGACGAGCGAGCGCATCGCGCACCTGTACGAGGCGTACGGCAAAGAGCTGCGAAAGAACAACGCGCTCGACTTCGACGACCTGCTGCTCGAAGCGGTCCACCTGCTCAAGGCTAGCGGCGAGACCCGCGAGCGCTACCACCGGCGCTACCGCTACCTGCTCATCGACGAGTACCAGGACACCAACCGGCCCCAGTACGAGCTGATGAAGCTGCTCGCCGGGCCCGAGCAGAACGTGTGCGTGGTCGGCGACGAGGACCAGAGCATCTACTCCTGGCGCGGCGCGGACATCCGCAACATTCTCGAGTTCGAGCGCGACTTCCCCTCAGCCAAAACCATCCGCCTCGAGCAGAACTACCGCTCGACCGAAATCATCCTCGAAGCCGCCGGAGCCGTCGTCGCTCGCAACGCGCAGCGCAAGGGCAAGGACCTGTGGACCGCGCGCGAGGGCGGCGCGAAGATCGGCTACTACGAAGCGCCGGACGGCGAAAACGAGGCGCTGTTCATTGCGGACTACCTGAACAAGTACCTGCGCAAAGCCGGGGAAACCGAGGAGCACCCGCGCGCGGCGGTACTGTACCGGACCAACTCGCAGTCGCGCTTGGTGGAGGAAGCGCTGCGCCGGTACGGCATCAGCTACACCATGGTGGGCGGCTTCTCGTTCTACGAGCGGGCCGAGATCAAGGACCTGCTCTCGTACCTCAAGCTCGTCCAGAACCCGCATGACTCGATCGCGCTCCAGCGAGTCATCAACACGCCCACGCGCGGCATCGGGCGCACTACCCTGGACACATTGGAACGGCTCGCGATCGAGACCGGGACGAGCACCTACACCGCGATCTCGCATGCCTTGAAGGACCGCCTGCTGCCGAGCCGGGCCTTGATCGCGCTCGATGCATTCCGGCGCATGATCGAGGATGCGCGCGCGCTGCTTGCGCCGGACTTCGCCGATAAGCTCAGCGCGGATGTCGCCGCTACCGATGCCTTAGGGAACGTACACGAGGCCGAGACCCGCGACGACCAACCGACGGAGCTCGACCGTACCCTGCACGCCGGGGATGATGTGAGCTTCGAGTTCGGTGACGCGGCGCAAGGTACTTTAGCGCTGGGCGGGGACGCTTCGTTCGACCCGTCCGCATTCGGCACGGAAGCCGACGCAGGCTTCGACCCGTCCGGCTTCGGCGAGCCCGAGCCCGCTCCTCTGGACGCAGCGGCGTTCAACCCGTTCGCCGCGCCGGCCGCGAAACGTGCACCCGCGAAACGCGTGCAAAAGCTGGGCGAGCCCCGCGAAGCTGCCCGCGCCGAACGCGAACAGGAAACCGCCGAAGCCTTCCGCAAGCCGGGCGACCCCGCCACCCTGCCCGAGCTCATCCGCTTCATCAACGAGCGCTCCGGCTACATCCGCGCGCTTGAGGAGGAAGGCACGCCCGAAGCCTTTTCCCGCATCGAGAACCTGAAGGAACTCGCCAACGCCGCGCAGGACGCGCAGGAGCGCGGCGAAACGCTCGCGGACTTCCTCGACCATGCCGCGCTCGTTTCCGACACCGACAAAATCAACCCCGACGCGCGCGTCACGCTCATGACGCTGCACGCCGCCAAGGGGCTGGAGTTTCCGGTGGTGCTGCTCGCGGGGCTTGAGGAGAACCTGTTCCCCCACTCCCGCACGCTCAACGACCCGGCGCAGATGGAAGAGGAGCGGCGGCTTTGCTATGTGGGCATGACGCGCGCCATGGACGCGCTCGTGCTGACCCGCGCGCGCTACCGTCGGCGCTACGGCAACGACATGCCCGA
The DNA here is from genome assembly GCA_964247445.1 of uncultured Acidobacteriaceae bacterium. GTDB lineage: Bacteria > Acidobacteriota > Terriglobia > Terriglobales > Acidobacteriaceae > EB88. Next base: position 16,044 of record CAXTUV010000009.1, read on the forward strand.
AGCGTCGATCCCGTCACGGTTCCTGGAAGAGGTGCCCGCGCACCTGATTGAGGATGTGAGCGGAAGCGCACCCCGGCAGCAGGTGTCAGGATACGGCAGCTACGGGTCGGGCTATGGAGCCGGGTCGCGCTATGGGGGCCGGGGCGGCAATGAGGGCTCGGGCGAGCGCCACTACTCCTATGAGGATGAGGACCAGAGCTACCGCCCAGCCGCGGCCGGCCGCCCCGGCAGTGCGCGCCCGGGCAACGGCGCGGGCGTGAAGCCCGGCGCGAATTCGCTCGACAACATCGCGAGCTTCTTCGGCGCGCGCGGCTCGGGCCCGCGGCCGAAGCTGGAGATTGAACCGCAAACCGGCGCGACAGGCTTCAAGACAGGTCAAAGGGTCCGCCATCCCAAGTACGGCGAGGGCCAGGTCGTCCGCCGCGAAGGCGAAGGCGAGGAAGCCAAGCTGACCGTGACCTTCTCCGGGCACGGGGTTAAGAAGCTGGTGGAGAAGTTCGCAAAGCTGGAGCGGGCGTGACGGAGGTAACTTTCCCTTCCCAGGCTTTCTCGATACGCTTCGACCATGCCCGTGCCCGATTATCAGAGCCTCATGCTGCCGCTTCTCCGCTTCGCCGCCGATGGTGAGGAGCACTCTTTGAAGCAAGCGGTTGGCGATGCGGCTCGCGTGTTCAAGCTTAGTGACACGGAACGTCAGGAGTTGATGCCGAGGGGAGTGCAGACCAAGCTTTATAACAGGTTGACGTGGGCCCGCTCTCATCTTGGAAAAGCCGCATTTCTTACAGCAGCAGGAAGTGGTCGATTCAAAATAACCGCTGATGGGATTCGCGCGGCTCAGGAGAACCCTAACGGAATCAATGTGAAAGTTCTCCAACGCTATCCTGCGTATGTGGCATCCGTAGCAGCAGCCCGAGGAACTTACCTGCCCAAGGCTTCTCACCCTGTTACTGAGGCGGAGGAGATAAGTCAGCAGACGCCGCAGGAACTGCTGGAGCGCAGCTTCCTTGAGCTTCAAACGCAGCTGGCCCAAGAGCTGCTTGACAGAATCGGCAAGTGCTCGCCTGCTTTCTTCGAGCGCTTAGTTGTAGATTTGCTCGTGGCCATGGGCTACGGCGGCTCCAGAAAAGACGCGGGCCAAGCCATTGGCAAGTCCGGCGATGAGGGCATTGACGGCATTATCAAAGAAGATAGGCTCGGCTTGGATGCGGTCTATGTGCAGGCGAAACGTTGGAAGGGTACCGTAGGCCGCCCGGATGTGCAGGCATTCGCGGGCAGCCTGGAAGGGCACCGAGCGCGCAAAGGAGTCTTTATCACCACCTCTCAGTTCTCGGCTGAGGCGCGGGACTATATAGGACGAATCGAGAAAAAGATTATCTTACTCGACGGCCCGCAGCTCGCCGACTTAGCCATCGAGTACAAGGTCGGCGTAGCGGAAGCGACGACCTACAGCGTAAAACGGCTTGACCTCGACTATTTCGAAGAGGAGTAGCGACCTGCCGGCGCGGGACGCTTGAGCTTCCGCCGTCTCGCGACAGAATAGGAACATCATTGACGACATGCAAAAAATCACGATCCCGTTACACCGGGCGACCGCTGAATTCTTCTCGGACGAAAGAAATTGCAGGGCTGCCGGGTACTACCTCGACCGCCTTGCAAATTGACGTGCGAAGGACCCACTTACTGAACTTCCCGAGAAAACAGCGGCACAGGCACAAGCCGCCGGATTGACAGATGAGGATATTGAAGCCGAGTTGGCGGCCTACAACGCGGAAGGTCGGTCCTGAGCGTTCTCGTTTTTGGCGAACACGATCGGGCGATGAAAAGTAGTGCATGCTGCTTTTGTCCAACAGTTCTCATCGTGACTGCGCGAGCACCGGACCCGGACGATAACTCAACCCTTCCGCAACAAGGCCCTCAATCGCCGCCACAGCCGCGACGCCGCCCCGCGC
>CAXTUV010000010.1:0-17977 GCA_964247445.1 uncultured Acidobacteriaceae bacterium
GACGGCGGCCGCGGCGCGGAACGTGGCCGAGCGGGTCGAGCAGTTGCGCGGGCGCTACGAGCAATGGCGGCACGGCGGGGACGAGCGAGAGCAAGAAAAACTCAACAGTCAAACCCAACCGCGCTCCCCGGCCCAGGAAGCCGCCCAGGAGCAGCAGCGGGCCGGCCCGGAGTCCGCGCCCGAAGTAACGCCGGAGATCAGGGCGCAGATCAGCCGGGGGCTTCAGGCTTTCCGGGAAAGCTACGAGGCGCACCGGCGCGAGCGGGAGCAGGCGGGCGGCAGCCGAGGCGAAACAGGAGCAGGCGCGGAGCCTGGAGCGGGCGCAGGAGAGGACCCGCAGCCAGGAGCAGGCAAAGCAGAAGCACGAGCGCGGGCAGGACCACGGACACGGCCACGGGTGGGGGCGGTAAGGGAGCGGAAGCATGGCGCAGGGCGGCAACAACCACAATCAAAACGGCAATGGGGAGCCGAAGCCGGAGCCGGGCGGCGCGGCGCACGTGATGGGCTTCGCGCTGATCGACCAGGCCGAACGATTGGGCAGGTCTACCGAGCGAGCCCAGCAGGCGCTCACGGCGCAGATCGGGAAGCTGGTGGAGCTGCGCGGGGAGATCGCGGCGGCGGTCCAGAACCTGGAAGCCGAGCGCGGGCGCTTGCAGGGTGTCGGCCCCCTGCTGCAGCAGAATGCGGCCCATGCCATGCGGCTCACCCTTCAGGAGCAGGGCGAGATGATTGGAACCAAGATGAGCTCGGCCCTTGACAGGACGGTCCAGCACTTGGAGCGTGCAGGCGGGCAGATCGAGCGGGCGGCGGGCCATGTGCGGCAAAACGTCCGAGAAACAAACTGGCTGATGATCTGCCTTTACTTCGTGAGCGGCATGCTCGCCACCCTGTTACTGGTTTACCTGCCCTTGCGCGGCGACATAAACGGGCTCCGGGAGCAGGGAGACCGCATCGAGCAATACCTGGCCGCCCAGCAGAAGCAGCAGCAGCCCGCGCCAGCCCCCGAGCCGCCCCGCGCTCCGGCGCACAAGGCCAAGGCAAAACAGACCCAGTCCCCGTAGAGCTGCGGCCCTGCGAACAAGGCTGTGGATTTGCCGCTCGCCCATGCGGGCGAGCTTGGAACGCGGATGAAGCCCGCGTCCCACAAACCCACAGCCTCGACTGCTGCTTGGTTCAAATTCATTCAAGCCAGGCTCCATTCCATTGAAACTTCTGGCGTTCACCCCTGTTTGGGTCGAAAATCTTTCCGGTATTGGCTCCAAATAAGGTCCGGAATTCTGTTGAGATAGTACAGTCTGTGTTGGACTGTTGAACAACCATTTGCCGGATGCTTTCTAAAATTCGGTATCTTTCTCCATGAGATTCAAGGTTAGCTTCCGACATCAGCCATTGTATGGCTGCTACCATTACTACATAGCTATCTACCTCAGCTGTGCCATTTTCTACATCTGTCAGATATTCCCATAAGTACGAGTGTATTTCGTTGCCGGACAGGAGATATACTCTCGTTGACGACTTTACTCCATATTCGTCCTCTAACCCGGTCACCTTAAAGGGCGCTTTGCTCTGGAGCACGATTTGACGATTTCTTATTTGCATATTTCGCCCTGTAAATTGATAAAGATGATTAAAGCGCTGTTTGGCGTCATCCCGGGCAGGACTTGCACTTTTCCATATGCGATTTTCTATTGTGGTACACCAGTGGAAGTTTACCTGCTTTTCTTGATGCAGAATCTCAATCTCGTCAACGTCAGCAAATTCAAGTAACAGTTCTAGAACACGCGCATTCTCTGCATATCCAGAGACAATGTCTCCATTAGGCAATTTCATGGGAGCACTGCTCATTATCGCTAACTTTGATATGGAAATTCCAGTAGGTAGGCTGCGCACAAAGTTCTCCGCTGACGTATAAGCACTGCTTTCAACTGTCCAAAACCCCTTCATTTTCTCAAGGTCGCCAAGCTTCAGCAGGCTCCGTTGTTCCTCCCGATCTATTGTGAGTAAAGGAATGGTCTTAAGAGCATTATTAAAAAGAGTACTTGCATTAGCCTGTTTACTGGCTTCGGCTATCTGCAAAGGCGAGAGCATGTATCTCCCCTCCTTGGCGGCATCAGAAATTAACTGGTCTCTGCTTGTTGAGAGTTCATGAATTTCTGAGGAGATATGGTCTGCGTAGATTGCATAAATACTTTGATACATTTCTTCAACATGATCCCCAGACTCAATACGGGAGCGGGCCACATTGGTTATCGGCGCATTCGGTCCCGTAATATTAGAAATAGCTAATATAGACGAGTTATCAAACCCTGGTGTAGTACTTTCTACGCGAATACCCTGTATACAGACTGCAGTCGCAGCATTACCCGGAAGCTGTCTCTTGTCAGGTGTTAGACGATCCGACGTTGCAAAACCCCAAGTTTTAAAAACAGGCTGCCATTCTAATGCGACGGCAACGGTCAAGCCCCCTTTCTGCTTCTCGATCACTCGATAAGCTTTTGTGTATGGTCCAGGGTCGCCGCCAATTGTGAGCCCAGCTCGCCTCAAAGCAGCTTCAAGAGCAACCCGAGGAGAAGCATATCCAACCTCGATTGGGTCATCGTCATTAATCCGAACTGTGACTCGACAGCCCGGAAACAGGATCCAAAGTTCTGCAATCTCTTTTAGCTGAGGAAGCACCACACCAGCCCTGAGTTTAAGCTTAATGCGTGTACCGTGTTTCTTCATCAATGCAGGGACCCTGTCATCATCTGGGTCTATGCGGCGGATTAAGTAGCGACCATTAATAGACCTAATTGATATGTTACGGGCTTTGTCATCACTATAAGCCTTGGTGACAACCTCAATCTCGTCAGAGATCATGAATGTAGATAGTATGCCGATTCCAAAGCGGCTTATTGCTGAGAAGGTAGGATATTGCTTTCGGAAAGATTCATCGCGGTAGCGAGAGCTACCTACATTAAGAAAATGTTCCTCAATGATACGTTGATTCATTCCTGTACCGTTATCGTCAACGGTAAGTGTGCGAGCTTGAGTGTCAAGGCTAAAAGCAACTTCCCCAAGCATTGGTGTCTGGCTCATCTGAAGCCGCGTAGCGTCTAGAGCATTCTGTGCAAGTTCTCGAACGACCACGTTAGAATTGCTGTATAAAGTATGACCTGTAAGCAAATTCAGAATTTTTGGTTTGTCCAATTCAAAAACAAACTGCTTACTCTCGAATCCAACAGCCTTTACCTGGCTGCTATCAATGGTTTTCCATGGAAAGTCGTATGTTAATGATTCACTGCTCTTGGTAGCCTCTACCCATTGATTAGCTTGCTTCAGCTGTTGCTCGGCGTAGTAAAGATATTCTGTAAGTGAAAAAAGCCCAAGGGGTCGTGGAATGTAGCTGTTACGGCTATGGTGGTTGCTGACGCTGCTGCATCTACCTTTCCGCTCTCATCCCGGGGTGGTGATTTGCGAACTGATACTACTGGCATCTGCTTATGCCATTCCTCAACACTTTTTGGGTCTGATGGAGTGGCTAGAGCGAAAGCAACGGATGGCGTTCTATCTTGGGTGATATGAAGTATATCAACTGCACGAAGTAGCACGGCAGCAAACTGCAGATTGGCTATTTCCTGCAAAGAATTGCCGTAAGCCTGTTGGGGGTTATAACGTACAAGGTCGTGCAAGTCATCTTTATGATGACTCTCGCAAACCAAGGCAAGGTCATCCCGAAAGTTGGGATCAAGGGATGAAACAATAGACTTAACAGTACGTGCAGCGGCATGTGCAGCCCCGTACTGTAAGTAGGGCTCGCCCATGATCCAACAGCGAATGCGGGCTGCATGATGCGTACGTACAAACTCTTGATACAAAAAGCGCTCTGCCTCATCGGCCGATAAAAAAGCAACGCGCTCTTTGTACGCGCTTGGCTCCCCCGAGTGCAAGAGCGTCTTTTTAAAAGAAGAAAACTGTGATGTGTCTCTATCGTCGTACTCGCTCTTAGTGACTACGAGGCCCGCATCGTGAAAGTAGATCCCAAGGACAACCATCATCCAATCAGCTGCGGTCATTACAGTCTGACTCTTAGAAGTGATTACCCAGTCGAGCATGCCGAGAAGAGTGTCAACGTGGCTAATATCGTGCCGTGTGTATTCGGAGAATAACCCATTGCTTCCAATTTCTCTTAGAAGCGCAACTAGACTAGACCTTGCCCCTACGAGGTTGAAGTGAGACAGAAAAGAGAAATTCTGCGCTTTTTGAGCAGCCTGTTCTGCTCGACTTGGAAGCGCGTTCGGAACAGAGGAAAGATCAGAAACTGACAAAGGGTCCTCACTATGTTGGCCACAACCCTCACATACTATCGTTGAGCGAAGGTAAAAGCCGGATGTACTCACTGAAACAGTCTTTTGGGCGTCTCTAAGCCGGGGCCGCCTGCCGAGCTTGCAGTTCACCGATGCGCTTCCAGTACTCCTGGAAGCGTCGAAGATGGGCCTTTGCGTTTTCCAGCCCGTTCACGGACTGGTAAGGCGATAGTTTGCTCACCCCCGGGGAACAGCAGTACTTGGCTGGGCGGCAAGGTCCGCATCCGAAAATCAAGCTGCGCCTGCTCATGCCCCATCGGGTGCTGCTCGCGCCACAGCACTACGAGCAGCGGCGGCCAGCCCTTATCCATGACCAGGGTGCGGGTCACCTTGGCGTGGCAGGCCGGGCAAAGCGAGATCATCAGGTCCAGCTCCGAGCGGCCCGGCACCCGGTGGTGCACGGCGAGCGAGCCTTTCCGTCCGCCGGGCGCATCGCACACCCGGCAGCGGCGGCCGTCGCGGTCGAGCACCGCTTCGCGCAGACCCGCGTAGTGCTTGCGGTCCTGCCGCCGGAGCGCGTAGCAGACAGCGCATAAGCCATGCGCGACCATCTTGGCGCGCCCGCATGGGCAGTGCATCCGTCGCTGGGCCGGTCCCCGCATGGAGAGAATGTAATCAGAATGCGGGTTCCGCGTACAGTGGGTAGTCCATAGCCGGGGTGGAAACAGTTTGTTGATGCCCGTGCGCGGCTTGTTGCTTAGCCTTCCGGATCGGCGCTTGGTCTCAAGCAAATCCGACATCGCAACTCGCATTCTTTATTTGCGCGCAGCTAGCTCAGTGTCGCCCGGGTCCAGGCAGATCGGGATAGCAGGAGTCTGCCCGCTTGGCATGGTGTCCCCACCTATGGACTTCCTTTGCCGCCCGGTAAAATTCTTCAAGGAAGGTCTTGGTTCTGTTCCCACCAAAATATTTCTGGGACAAAACCTGTTTTTGAGCCCCTAATAGATACAAGAGAGCAAGAATCCTTCAGGAGAGTGACGCCCTTCAATTTTCTTCGGCAGAAAGGCTTGACGATGCACGGCAACTATGGTGAGATAGAAGTGTATTACAGTTGTCTACTAACTATCCAGATTAGTTGCTCAGTTTAGAAACCTTGCTCCAAGCTTGCTGCCATAGCCATTAGGTTTACTCTGGAATCATTATTACCAGCAGGCTGCAACTTTCAAAATTGGAAGACTTCTTGTATGCGGAATGAGGTGATGATAGTTGTTTTGCAAAATGTTATATAGGATACGTCTATCACAATAGTTGTTTTAGAGGGGCAGTACCTGCAATCCATAACTTATTTAATTAATTAGGAGTATCTGATGACGTTACATGTAAAGGTAAGTTTTTGTTCTGCAAGAAAGCCGAGATCAAGCAGCACTTCTTTCTTTAATTCTAAGCTGCACGGCATTCTTAAGCTACTGGTTAGTCGACTTGCTTACCTGATGCTGAACCATTACCATTTACTTAGTCATATCCACAATTAATGCTGCGCCATTAAGAAGTAGAGTTTGTTAACTTTCAGCCGCTTGCCATTGGCGGCTGAAGGCTTTATTAGATCTGCTTTAGCTTAAGTTTAATATCCAGCAGCAGTTCTGATCATTTCAGCGCGGGTTTGTACTCACTGAAACGGATGTTTCAAGCGCGTACACTGGCCTGAAACGCCTCGCACCTTTGCACCATTGGAAGCAAAGCGCACCACATTGCATAAATGGTGCAATAATGAATGTATGCGTTTGACAGTAAATCTCGACCCCGATGTGTACACCTTCGCTCAGGCCTATGCGGGCGGTAGGGGCATTTCCCTTTCCGCCGCCATCGGCGAGCTGGTGCGCCGCGCCGAGCGAGCGCCCGAACTGGAACCCTTGTCGGGCAGGCTGCGGAAGAATGAGCACGGCTACCTGGAGATCGCCGGCACCGGTCACGTGCTGACTCCCGAGATGGTGAAAGCAGCCTCCGAGGACGAGCTTCTCTGATGGAGCGGCCCGCGCCGCCCCGATACCTTCTAGACGTCAATCTCCTGCTCGCCCTCACCAGCCAGGACCATGTGCACCACGGACTTGTCCGGCGATGGTTCTATGCCTCCCCGGACCTTCCGTGGGCGGTCTGCGCCTTTACCGAGGCAGGATTTCTGCGCAATGCAACCGCGCCCCGTCCCGGCCAGATCGCCATGGGGGAGGCCGCGGCCATTCTTCAAGCGCTTACTCGGCATCCTGGTTATCGGTACCAGGCCATCACGGCGGACTGGCAAACCCTGTGCGGCCCTTTTTCGCAGCGGCTCTATGGCAGCAAGCAGGTCACCGACGCTTACCTGCTGGGCCTGGCCGTGCGGGAAGGGCTGGTGCTGGCCACCATGGATAAAGCCATCCCGCACCTTGCCGGGGAGCAGTACGGCACCCACGTCTTGCTGCTGAAGGAGTAGCCGTGGCCGACTACCGCGTATCGACCGAGCGCCGGGGCGAGAGCGGCTTGGGGCTGGAAGCGCAGCGCGAAGCCGTCGCCCGCTTCCTGGGCTCCTCTTTCCTGCTCGCAGCGTTCACCGAGGTGATGCAGCTTCATGCGACTGAGCCGATCATGCCTGAAGCTGCTCCTATGCCTGTCACACCGCCATCCACGAACACCTCAGTGCCGGTGATGTAGGCGGAGTCGGCAGAGAGGAGAAACAGCGCCGCTCTCGCAACTTCTTCGGCTGTTCCAAACCGTTTCATCGGAATCATACTTGTCATCTTTTGGGTAAGGGCCTGGGCAGCCTCGGGCGGCATACCCATCTTGCCGTACACCGGAGTGTCTATCAGTCCCGGACTGATGACATTGACACGTAGGCGCGGCACAAATTCAGCAGCCAGCGTGCGCCCCAGGGAGCGTAGAGCAGCCTTGGACGCCGAGTAAACGCTTGCCATCGGCGTGCCCATGCTTGCGACAACAGAAGCGTTGATCAGGATGGCACTGCCTTCAGGCATCAAGGGAAGGGCCTCCTGGACGGTGAAGTAAGCTCCGCGCACGTTGGTATTGAAATGCAGGTCGAACAACTCCGGCGGGGTCTCGGCAAAAGGCGCGAACTGCGAAAAGCCGGCGTTGATGAACAGCGCATCGACTCGTCCATAGCGAGTCCTCAAGGTCTGGAATAAAGCACGGGTCGCTGCCAGGTCGGAGACGTCGGCGGTAATCACATCGACAAGCGAGCCGAGCGTGATCTTGGCTTGTGCGATGTTGTCCGGGTTACGCCCAGTTACGATGACACGCGCGCCCTCTTCCAGGAGGAGTTTGGCTGCAGCAAGCCCGATGCCTGAGGTGCCGCCCGTGACAAGCACGATTTTGTCTTTGAATCTTTCCATGACATCTCTCCTGCGATAGATTTCAGAACGTAAACCGACTTGCTACCTACACGATCATTTGCCTTGCAGGCAGCCCATTCCGCGTAGTGTGGCCTCTATCGCGACATCCAATGGCGTGTGAGGCTCGCGGCCTAGGAAGCGGACCAGCTTGGTGTTGTCGAGCTGGATCGGCTGCTCCCAAAGCGGCCGTGTCGCCACAAGCTCTCGCATCGTTTCGTTGAAGGGAGCAGCGAGTCGTAATAGGGACCACGGTAGGCTCTTCACCTTGATGTCCGGCCGGCTGGCTGCCCTGCGAACCGCTGTAATCATCTCCGTGCCGTCGGCGTCCCAAGCGCCCTGGAAGTGAAATCGCGCAAACGACTCCAGCTCCGATTCGCGGTCCATCAAGCACGCGAAGGTTTCGCCCGCATCGGGGAGGTATGCCCAGTCATGACCGACGCCCTTCTTGCCTGGATAGGTAATGCTTCTGACAGGCTGGTTCGGCTTCACCATGCCTTGCGAGAACCAGCTCTGGCCGGCGCGCGGTCCGAAGAAATCTCCAAACCGAACAATCAACGACAGCACACCTTCGCGAGCTGCTTCTCCCAGCCTTCGCTCCAGAGCGATCCGGATGGAGCCCTTATGCGTGGCCGCGCTTTGCGGTGAGTCCTCGCATAGAAGCGGCCATGCGTCCGGGCCGTAGTTATAGATCGTACCCGGCAGCAGGATGCGTGCGCCGCTTACCCTAGCTGCGGCGATCGTCGAGTCGATCATCGGCAGCACAAGGCTGGACCAGTTCTTGTAAGCGGTGGGGTTTACCGCGTGAACGATCGCCTGAACGCCGGCTGCGGCTGCAACGATCAATGCAGGATCGGTGGAGTCGCCCTGTACCCATTCCCACCCGTTTGTGGATTTCGTCGCCTGGGCGGTTCTCGATAGGGCGCGCACCTTCCAGCCATGACGTGACATTGCCGCGGCGGTCTCCCCACCAATACCGCCGGTGGCACCAAGGACGAGAACAACAGGATTTTCTGTGCGCAAGATGGGCCCTCCTAATATCTACCATTGATAGATGTCCATCCTGGCTGAAAGTTTCAGCTATGCCGGATGTTTGCGTCTGGATGGGTGAGAGCGGCAAACATTGCCGCAAACGTCGCATCCTTCACCACGCACCGGCATCTACCAACGATAGATACTGTGCGGACCAGGCGGCGCAATGACCCAGGAAATCACAGCAGGTACGCAGGCAACACTGTTCGGAGTGGCCGGGTCCTCGGAAGCGTTTCGCCTTCGAGACTTCCTGCAACGCAGCAACCTCCCTTTCCTGTGGGTCGAGTTCCGCACCGACGCGGACGCACAAGCGCTACCGGAACTGGGCCTAACCGGTATGGATGACGTGCGGCTTCCGATCTGCATACTTCCGCGCGGCACCATTCTCTACCGGCCGAGCCTCCAGGAGCTTGCGCGCGCGCTGGACTGGTTCAGAAGTCCGAAGCATCGGAGCTACGATCTGGCCATCTACGGTGCCGGACCAGCCGGACTGAGCGCCGCCGTCTACGGGGCCTCGGAAGGGCTAAGAACGATCCTGATCGAAAAGTCCGCAGTGGGTGGACAAGCCGCAAGCACGTCCCGCATCGAAAATTACCTCGGCTTTCCTGACGGCATCAGTGGTTGGGAGCTCGCAGCGCGGGCCAGGCGGCAGGCCCTTCGCCTCGGTGCCGAGATCATTGTGACCGAGGAGGCTATCGGAAGCGCTGAGCAGGACGGTCTGCCCGTTGCATATCTGGCAAGTGGGGAGAGGATAGTTTCCAAGGCAGTCATCTGCGCAACCGGTGTGGACTACCAGAAACTGGGCGTGCCGAACGAAGAAAGGTTCCTGAACAGAGGACTGTTCTACGGCGCTGGCGCGAGTGAAGCCGCGCTCTGTTCTGGTGACGTGTACGTGGTGGGAGGAGGAAACTCTGCGGGGCAGGCCGCCCTGCATCTCGCGCAGCATGCCTTGACAGTGACAATGCTTGTGCGTGGCGAATCGCTGAAATCGACGCTTTCAGAGTACCTGGCGGAGAGGATTCAGGAAGCTCCCAATATCCGTGTGAAAACCAGTTGCACAGTATCGAGTCTGGACGGGGACACTGCCCTTGAAAGCTTGGCCTATATCCACAAGCCCACGGGTGAAATGGTGCGCGTTCGCACCTCCTGGGTGTTTGTATGTATCGGGGGCCGGCCCCGAACGGATTGGGACCTTCAAGGCCTATTTCAGAAGGATACGGTCGGCTACCTGCTTACCGGCTCCGATCTCGATCTGAGCTGCGGTCATGGTGCCAAATGGAAGCTCAGTCGTCCTCCTCTTTTTCTTGAAACCAATATCGATGGAGTTTTTGCCGCCGGCGATATCCGGCACGGTTCGATCAAGCGTTGCGCTACTGCCGTTGGGGAGGGTGCGACGGCAGTTTCAATGATTCACCAGTACCTGGCTACACTTTAGGCCGCCCAAATATGAAAAGTGCACCCACCAGAATGAGTCGAGGAGCGCCCCGGCCCGTTGCCGGACGCGAACAGATCCTTGGGGCAGCCCGCGCCATCGGTATCAGCGATGGATGGAGCGCCGTCACCATTCGAGCGGTAGCTGCCAAGCTCGGCTATACGGCCCCGCTGCTCTATGAGCACTTCCGCGATAAGGGCGACATACTCACCCAGCTCGCGATTGAGGGGCAAGTCTGTTTGGAGAACGTGCTCTCTCAGGCTCTTCCCGGCGAATCAGGAGAGGCGATTCAGGTGATGGTGGAACGATTCTGGCTTTTCATGCTTGAAAACAGGCAACTCTACCGCTTGATGAACGGCATGGACGGCGTCCCCATTGATCGAGAAGCTGTCACCGCAGTTGCCGAAAGAATTTTTGTCGTACCGGCAAAGATCGTGGAAAGATGGTTCGTCTCTCACGACGCTGCGGCAACAGGCATCGGTACCAAGGTCAATGAGATCTGGGCGCTCCTGCATGGGATGGCCACCCTTTACCTTGATCGCTCAATACCATTTACTTTGCAGCAAGCGCAGCAGAGCGTCCTGTGTCTGCTGCGGGGGCACATCTTCGGTGAGAATCGCTGAAAAGTTGGGGCGTGTTCCTTCTGGAACCTCCGATGTCGATTTGATCGGAGCCTGCTGTGAATCGACACCGACCAACCATTCGCCGGGACACAGGTTCGGCTGGCCGGTGATCTCGATGAGTTCTGCATTGTGCAGTCTGCTCTTGCTGGCGTGCCCTCGCATGCAAGGTGGTCAGCCAAAACGGATCTCACCCCGGGGCTTGCGGAACAAAAGTAATGAGATGACCGCACACAGTGAAGCGCGGAAGCGATCAACCAGTGTCCACTCACCATGTGAAAGGCGCGTCCTCCACTTCGTTCATGTTCCTTTGTCCTCCTGGAGCGCAGCCGTACACTCTTACCGCTTGATACCGTAAGCGATGTTTCAGGCGCGTACGTAGGCCTGAAAACGTTCGCTGTATGGCATTTAATGCCATACGGCGGTACTCTTTTGGCGAGGAACCCGCGATGCCGACTCGGAATGTCTTCTTGACAGAGCACTTCGACAGCTTCATTGCCACAGGAATCGAGACCGGCCAATACAGCAATGCCAGCGAGGTAGTGCGCGAGGGACTGCGCCTTCTGGAGCAACGGCAGCTTGAGGACCAGGCAAAAATCGAATGGCTGCGCGGTGCGGCGCAGGAAGGCATCGACGCCGTGGAGCGAGGCGAGTATGTCACCCTCAGCTCTCCGGAAGCGATTGCCGAGCACCTGCGCGGATTGCGTGCCGGCAGGTGAACCGCCCGGCTTACGAAATCGTCCTTGCAGCGCCAGCAGATCGAGACTTTCTCCAGATCATGGACTGGAGCATGGAGCATTTCGGGGCCGATGCCGCCGACCGGTATGAATCTTTGATTGGGCAGGCGTTGACGGATATCGGCGAAGATCCGTTTCGACCCGGTGCAGCCAGTCGGCCCGAACTGCCGGAGGGCGTCTACGCCTACCACCTGGCAAGCAGCCGCGAGCGCGTCACCGGCGGCCGCGTCCACACACCCAGGCATTTTGTGCTGTATCGCATTGTTAGCTTTCGTATTGAGGTGCTGCGCCTTCTGCACGACAGCCGCGATCTGGCGCGGCACGTACCGGAGGCCTAACCCGTGTCAGACTTCGTCGCCTACTACCGCGTATCGACCGAGCGCCAGGGCGAGAGCGGCTTGGGGCTCCAAGCGCAGCGCGAGGCCGTCGCCCGCTTCCTGGGCTCCTCTTCCCTGCTCGCCGCCTTCACCGAGGTTGAGTCCGGCAAGCGCCACACCAACCGGCCGGAACTCTTGCGTGCCATCGAGCTGTGCCGTCGGCAGCGGGCCACCCTTGTCATCGCCAAGCTCGACCGGTTGGCCCGCAACGTTCATTTCATCTCCGGGCTGATGGAGACCGGGGTTGAGTTCGTCGCCGCCGACATGCCCCAGGCCAACCGGCTCACCATCCACATCCTCGCCGCCTTCGCCGAACACGAGCGCGAGGCCATCTCGCAGCGGACCAAGGGGGCACTCCAGGCAGCCCGGAAGCGCGGCACCCGGCTCGGCAATCCGCGCTGGGCCGAGTCCATCGCCCGGGCTCGACAGACCAAAGACCCCATCCCGCCCGCGCCGCAGTTGGTCGCGATGATGCGCCGGCACCGCGCCGAAGGCATGACCTTGCGGGCCATCGCCGCGCAGCTCAACGGGCTGGGGCTCAGGACGCCCAAGGGCGCGCATTGGTACGCCGGAACCGTGCGAAAAGCAATGGCTTCTGCTATCTGACTCTTGGAACAAAAGTGTTTGCCTGCTGAGATCTCTTAAAGAATGAAGCAGTATTTGCGTAATTTCATGCTTGCATGCAGGCATGAAATTAGGCAGCATGGATTCATGCAGGCATAGGAGCATGAATTCATGCAGATCATCGTAGTCAACTCTCAGAAGGGTGGCAGCGGCAAGACGATGCTCGCGAAGCATCTTGCCGTAGAAGCAGAACGCGTCGGCGATGGCCCCGTGTTCCTAATCGATACCGACCCGCAAGGCAGCCTGACCGCTTGGCATACCAAACGGGAGGCCGAGATCCCCCAGCGCGTCGAGATCCCCTTTGAGGGACTGCGAAAAGGGTTAAACCTCCTGCGTGGGCACGGAGCGGCATATTGCATCATTGACACCGCTTCAGGTCGGATCGACATCGCTAAGGATCTCTTCAAGCTGGCTGATTTCGTGATCTTCCCTGTCCAGGCAAGTGAAGATGATCTAACAGCGGCCCCGGTGACTGTTCAATCCCTTAAGGAGACCGGTGTTCCCTTCCTCTTCGTTCTCACCAGGGTCAAAGCCAACACACTCATCACCGCTCAGGCAGCAGCGGTGCTCTCCAAGCACGGTGAAGTTGCGGAAACGTTCGTGAACGATCGGACGGGCTACAAGGCACCTTACGCCCAAGGGCAGACGATCACGGAAGCTGAACCAAAAGGAGCGGCAGCCAAAGAGATTGCCTCTTTATGGAAAAACATAAAATCATGCTTGCATGAAAACATGCAGAGCGGCAGAGAGGTAGTCTCACATGGCTAAGGCTCTTGAGTTAAATCCAGACACGCTGGCGGTCGTGCCGTCCGTCCCACAAGCGGCCCAGGTGAAGGTTTTGCCAGCCGAGGAGCCAAAGCGTGGAAAGAGCGCTCCCAAGATCGAACGGGAGCCCCTACAGGTGCGTTGGCCCACCGAGGACGTAAAGGCCGTCAAGTTGGCCGCGATCCAAATGGATTTTCCGACAGTGAGTGAATTCATGCTTGCATGCTTTCATGCTTACATGAAGAACCAGAAAGCTTAGGACCGCCTTTGCCGAAATCCAAGCCCAAGCTCCCTAGTGCTGCAGACCAGCTCCTGCTGGATGCCGCCGTGGAGATCAAACAAAGCCCGGACGCGACCGAGACGGCATTTATGGCGCGGCAGCTTGTGCAATGCACATTGCCCCATAGTGATCCGGGCGACACGCCGATCTGGACTCGCACTAACGGCAATCTGACGCTCGTAATTCAGCCCCACATCGACCGGCAGACGCGAAAGGCACTGTACCCCTATGGTTCGATTCCCAGGTTGTTTCTTTTTTGGCTGGTGACTGAGGCGAAGCGGAAGAAAACCCGGCATATTCGACTGGGGAACAGCCTCGACAACTTCATGCGGGAAATCGGGCTGAATCCAAGGACGGGGGGAGGGAAGCGCGGCGACGCGAAACGCCTCCAGGAGCAAATGCGCCGGCTGATTGACGCCCGTATCAGCTTTGAGAGCGAGACCGAAACCCATGGCCGCTACCTGCACATGGACGTCTCTTCCAGTGCCGAGTTCTGGTGGGACACGGAGCGCTCCACCCAGGCGAACCTTTGGGAGAGTTGGATTGAGCTTGGGGAGAAGTTCTATGAGGCTGTGACGCTATCCTCTGTGCCGGTGGACCTGCGGGCACTTCGGGCGTTGAAGCGGTCGCCTCTGGCGCTGGACCTGTATGCCTGGCTCACCTATACAGCCTTTGTAGCGACGAGGGCACGGAACGCGCGTACTGTGCCTTGGGAAGCATTGCATGCTCAGATGGGGGCCGAGTACGCAGAAATCCGCATGTTTCGGACCAATGTGCGGTTGGCACTGAGGAAGATCCAAACCGTCTACCCGGAGCTGAAATTAGAGCTCACTTCAGATGGCATGACGGTTCTCCCATCGCGCTCCGCCATTCGCGCCAGCAGTTGATTTCCGCGTTTCGCTACGGTGAAACGCTATCGCCTATTTGGCTCAATTCTGGCTTTTCCACGGTGAAACACTATCGCCACTACGGTGAAACACTATCGCTTTTACGGTGAAACACTATCGCTTTTTGCGCTTAACTCTAATCATTTCAACAATTAATCCCCTCACGTAGTTCCCTGTAGTTCTTTCCTGTAGTTTTTGAGAACCCTGTAGTCGGTAAAGCCTGCGAGGTGGAAATGAGGGAAGTCGAAAAACAAAAGCCCATCGCCAACGCGAAGCTGAACGCCAGCAGGGAAGCACGGCGGCTCCAGCCCAGGGCAAGCCGTTCATTCCTGATACCACGGTGAAGCGGGGCCGCTAAGGAGAACGTTTGCCAAACTGCCTCCTGCTGGAAATCAGAGTGTAATTACAAAAAAGCAGTTATAATATTGCTGTGGCGCAACTTCGGTTCGAGTGGGACGAGGCCAAAAACCTAGCCAACCAGCGCAAACACGGCTTGAGCTTCGAGGAGGCTGCCCAAGCCTTCTTCGATCCCTTGCAGGTTTCCACTCCGGACCGGATCGAAGACGGCGAACAGCGCTGGCAAACCTTCGGCCTAGTGCAGGAGCTGCTGCTGGTCATGGCGGCTCATACCGTCCAGGACACCGAAAAAGCAGAAACCGTGGTCCGGATTATCTCGGCAAGGCCCGCCACACGCCAGGAAAGGCAGTTCTATGAAGACGAAAACGGTTAGCTATACCCCGAGCGCTCTGCCACCCCTTACGGAAGCTCAGAAGGCCAATCTAAAGGCCTTGGCGGCACTGCCAGATGACGCAATCGACCTGTCAGACATCCCGGAGCTTTCCCCGGAGCAATGGAAGACCGCACAACGGGGCCGGTTCTACCGGCCCGTCAAGCACCAGATCACCGCCCGCGTCGACGCCGACGTGCTTGCCTGGCTCAAAGCCCAGGGTAAGGGCTACCAGTCCCGCATCAATGCCATCCTGCGCCGGGAGATGCTCGCTGCGGCTAAACAGGGATGAAAATGAGTGAACGCGTCCGGCGCAACATGCAGCCCGACAAGCCCATGACCCTGATTTCATTCCGGCTGCCTGAGCACGTCATCGAGGACCTGAAGGAAGTTGCCCCCGCGCTCGGCTTCGGCGGCTACCAGGCCCTGATCCGCGCTTACATCTCCAACGGCTTGCGCAAGCACCTAGCCGAGCGTAAGGCCGACCGCGCCAAGGACGCAGCCGTCGAGGAGTTCAGCCGCCGGCTGCTCGCCCACGGCGTCCCCGCCCAGGCTATCCAAGACGCCGCGGCCGAAATGCGGGCCGAAGGATAAGGGTGCCGTGAGCGACAGCGCGTTTCAGAAGATCAAGCGGGGCCTGGAAGAGGCCGAAGCTTACATGAAAGGCGATCGAGAGGGCCACAAGGTCAACGTATTCGCAGATACTGCCACGCTCGCCCCAAAGGAATCAGAGCTGCGCGGTTCGTGGATAGTGACTGCTGCTGCGCATGGCGTGATGGAAGACCCCGCATGCCAACGCATCAGAGCATTGGTAGCGAACACTCTTCAGCTCGTCGCCATCTCTTCGGATGGCTGGCGGAAGCTCTTTCGTGATCCAGTGGACCAGCGCTACTGGGAGTTGTCCTACCCTCAAAGCGAGATGCATGGCGGTGGACCTCCCATGCTCCGCGTTGTTCCGAATCCAGATCTGTGGTGATTCACCGCTAGAGCTGTGCGGGAAGTAAAGGCTGCCGTCTCATTCATGGCTCAGATTAAGAGACAGCTGCAAATCCACCCACTCCTGTTCCGTAACGAAATAGGCGCTGAACACCGGTGGTCCGAGCAAGTCGGGCGGTATGTCCAACGAGATAAAATTCAGCGCTTCCTTCCTGAAATCGACCGTTCTTAACAGCAAGTCGAACCGGCCCGCGACTTCCCGGCACGAGCGTTCCGCATAGGCGTTCCAAGGTTCTCCGGCAAATCTGTCCGAAGAATCAGCTTCCACCCAGAACAGTTCGTAAATTTCGCCAGGCTTCGGTAAGAGCCAAAACTGTCCACCGAGGCATGCGTACCCGAGAGACGGTGCTTGTTCCAAAACGGATGGAAAGTCGTCCACACTCCAGGTGTACTCCTGCTGGTGCGACGTAGCTTTGCTACTCAGCTCAGACGGCAACACAGGGATTCACTCCAGGGCTCAATCCTGTTCGAGGTCGCTGCTGGGTTTTTTGACGGTAAGGGTAAGCCCGTAGAGGGCGTTTCGGAGCCGTTCGGGTGAATCGGAGTAGAACTCTTCGAGCAGGCCCTTGAACTTGGCGGCGGAAGCATCCGAAGTCCGGCACTGGTGGATCATGGCAAGGCCGACGAGTATCTTGGCGTGGTTGTCGCGCCGTTTCTGCTCCCGGACATCAACAGCGCGGAGTTGGCGTTCGCGGGTCTTGAGTCCGGCGACCCTTAAAGCGGCGGCCTTGCGGATGGCGGCGATCTCCTGGGCGGCGGCGTCGCGGACGGCTTTTTTCTGGGCTTCGAGTTCCTGGATGGTTTTAGGGTTGGCGCGCGGCATCGGAGCGAGCATATACTGGCAGCCTTCAGAAGGTAAACAGGCATGAACACCCAATGCGCGATACCTAGTTTGTGCTGGCGCACAAACTACGCGCACCTGCGGTGGGCAGAGGCAACAGCAACAGCAGCAGCAACAACAAGTGCAACAGCGGGAGCAGGGGCACGGCGCGACATGGCGATAGTGCATGTGGTGATGAAATCGTCGAGTAAGGCGCCCCCGGCGGCGGCGCATGCCGAGTATCTGGCGCGCGAAAACCGGTACGCGGAGCGGGGCGGCCTGGAGCTGGTCGAGTCGGGCAACATGCCCGAGTTCGCGCGCGAGGACGCGCGCCGGTTCTGGGCGGCGGCGGACGAGCATGAGCGTAAGAACGGTCGCGCGTACACGGAGCTGCAAATGGCCTTGCCCCGGGAGTTGAGCATGGACGAGCGCCATGCGCTGGCGCGGGACGCGGCGCGGGAGCTGATGGGGGAGCGGTTCGCCTACACCTTGGCCGTCCACGCGCCGCTCGCGAAGGACAATCTCCAGCAGCCGCACATGCACCTGATGTTCTCGGAGCGCGCCATCGACGAGCGGACGCGGCTGCTCGGGGAAGAACAGTTCTTCAAGCGCAACGGGGCGAAGAAGGACCCGGCCTGGAACGAGCGGGAAAAGCCCTACGAGGTGCGGGAAAAGTGGGTCGAGCGGATGAACGCGGCCATGGAGCGGGCCGGGCACGACGAGCGCCTGGACCCGCGCTCCTGGGCGGAACAGGGCCGCGAGGATCTGGCGGCGCTGGTGGAGCCGAAACTGCTCGCGGGCATGGACGCGGAAGCGCGTGAGCGGCACACCCGTGTAGAGGGCCTGCGGGAGCAGCGGGCCGAGCTGCCTGGGCTGCACTTGGACGCGACAGCAGCGGCAGAAAAGCTGGGACAGGAAGCGGAGCGGCAGGTCGCGGAGGTGGAAGCGCGGGCGGCGGCGGAGTTGTCGCGCTTGGACCGGCTGATCGCCCGAGCCCGGGAGTTGGCCGCCGAGGTA
>CAXTUV010000011.1:0-264 GCA_964247445.1 uncultured Acidobacteriaceae bacterium
ACTAAAGAGCGCCTGCTCAGGACGTATTGGACCGTTCCTGATCGCCAGATTGAGACCTCAGTCGTTTTGGCGCAGCTGGGTAACACGCCGTAAGGAGAACTATTTTGGAGATCGTCCGCACCACCGGCCTAGGCGGCCGCCGGGGCCGTGCGCGGGTCGCGCAGCTGGTCCAACGCGGGGCCGCGATGGACGCCCGCGTCTCTCCCGCAGCCGAGCGCATCGTGCGCGCGGTTCGCAAGGACGGCGATAAGGCTCTGCGCGCTT
>CAXTUV010000011.1:274-5133 GCA_964247445.1 uncultured Acidobacteriaceae bacterium
GCCGCGAAGCTGGACGGGCTGCCCGCGAAAGCTTCGCTCGCCATCGCGCCCACGGAGATGCGCATGGCGCTTGCCGCCTTGCCCACCGGGATGCGCAACGCGCTTGAAACGGCTGCCGCCAACATCCGGGCATTCGCGGAAAAGCAGATGCCGCGCGATTGGGATTTCGAGCCCTCACCGGGACTGAGCGTCGGGCAGCGCGTCCGCCCTCTCGACTCGGTCGGCTGCTACGTCCCGTCCGGCCGCCATCCCCTGCCCTCGACCCTGCTGATGACCGCCATTCCCGCGCAGGTCGCGGGCGTCCGGCGCATTGTCGCCGTGAGCCCTAAGCCCGCGCCGGAGGTGCTGGCCGCCGCCGCCATGCTGGGCATCACGGAGTTTAACCGCATCGGCGGCGCGCAAGCCGTGGCGGCGCTCGCCTACGGGACCGATTCCATTTCGCGCGTAGACAAGATCGTCGGCCCGGGCAACGCCTATGTGACCGCCGCGAAAAAGCTGGTCGCCTTCGACGCAAGCATCGACATGCTTGCGGGCCCAACCGAAATCGTGATCACGAGCGAAACCGGCGACGCCAAGGAGATTGCCGCCGACCTGGTCGCGCAGTCCGAGCACGACCCGGACGCGGTCGCAATCTTCGTCACCACCAAAGCCGAGCTCGCCCGCCGCGTCGCCGCCGAGGCTGGCCGGCAGGCAAAAACCAACCCGACCGCCGCCCTGTCGCTCGACCGGGCCGGGGTAGCCATTGTCGCGGGCTCGCTCGCCGAGGCCCGCGCCATTACGAACGACCTCGCGGGCGAGCACCTGACGGTCGACGCCGCGAGCGACCTGGAGTGGGTCCGCCATGCCGGGAGCGTTTTTATCGGGCGCTGGTCGCCGCAGCCCATGGGCGATTATGTGTCCGGCCCCAACCACACCCTGCCTACCGGCGGCGAGGCCCGCCTGCGCGGCGGCCTAAGCGTGTACGACTACCTCAAGCTCATCACCGTGCAGGAGTACACCGAAGCCGGGCTCCAGGTGCTGGGGCCCGCGGCCATCCGCATCGCGGAAGCTGAGGGGCTGACCGGCCACGCGGAAGCCGTGCGCGCACGGGGAGTTCTCGCGTGAGCCGGCCCTACATAACGGAAAGTTCTCCGGCGCGAAGCGCCGAAGCCGCTAGACGCGCAGCCCCGCCGCGCCCGCGCCCGGCGGTCGAGCGCATGAAGGAGTACCACCCGCCGCTCGGCAACCGCGATGGGCTGCGGCTCGACTTCAACGAGAACACCCTGGCCTGCTCGCCGCGGGTCACCGAGGCGCTCCAATCCGTCACCGCGGGCGCGCTCACCCGCTACCCGGAGCGCGGACCGGTTGAGGCCTTAGCCGCCCGGCACCTGGGCCTTCAGCCCGAGCAGGCGCTGCTCACCAATGGCGTGGACGAGGCGATCCACGTCCTGTGCCAGGCGTTTCTCGACCCCGGCGATGAAATCCTACTGCCGGTCCCGACTTACTCGATGTATGAGGTGTACGCCTCCTCCGCCGACGCGCGCGTGGTTGCCGTGCAGGCTTCGCGCGAGGACTGGGCCTTTCCCTATGAGCGGGTCCTTCAAGCGATCACCCCGCGCACTCGTTTGATCGCGCTCGCGAACCCAAACAGCCCTACAGGAACAGCCGTGCCTCGCGAGCAGATTCTCGCGATCGCGAAGCATGCCCCGCAGGCGATCGTGCTGGCAGACGAGGCTTACTACCACTTCCACGGCGAAACGGTTCTGGACTGTATCGGCTCACCCGCGTATCCGAACCTGGCCGTGGCGCGCACGTTCTCCAAAGCCTACGGCTTGGCCGGCCTGCGCCTGGGTCTGCTTGCGGCCGGGCAGGACACGATGCGATGGCTCCGCCGCGTGATCTCCCCTTACAGCGTGAATACGCTCGCGCTGGCCTGCCTGCCTGCCGCGCTTGAGGATCGGGCTTACTTGGACTGGTACGTCGGCGAGGTCCGGGCCGCCCGGCAGGAGTTTTACGTCCTGTGCGCAGAGCTCGGGCTGCGCGCTTGGCCGTCGGAGGCGAACTTCGTCCTGCTCGAGATCGGCCCCGCGCACCGCGAGTTCACCCGCGCCATGCACGAGCGCGGCGTACTGGTCCGCGATCGCTCCGCCGACCCCGGCTGCGACGTCTGCGTCCGGGTCACCATCGGCACCCGCGAGCAGATGCGCCGTGCACACGATGCCCTGCGTGCGGTAATGGAAGAGCTGAGGCGGTACGATACTGGAAATGCCTGAACTGCCCACAGCGCCCGCCCCGCCGCCCGCTCGGAAGAAGGCGGCACGGCCACCCATCGCAAGCGGAACGCCGGGGACGGACTTAAAACCCGTGAGGAAGCGCCGCACCGCCCTTGAAGCTCTCCCCAAGCGCACCGCGACGCTTGACCGCAACACGACCGAAACGCAGATCAACCTCGAACTGACGCTTGAAGGGCGCGGCGAGTACAAGGTCGCGACCGGCATCCGATTCTTCGACCACATGCTGGAGCTGTTCACGCGCCACGGAGCGTTCGACCTCACGCTCACCTGCAAGGGCGACCTGGATGTCGACCAGCACCACACGCTGGAGGACGTGGGCATCGCGCTCGGCGAGGCGTTCGACCGAGCCGTAGGCGATAAGAAGGGCATCCACCGCGCGGGGTACTTCGTCATGCCGATGGATGAAACCCTGGCCGTCGCCGCGGTTGACCTTTCAGGGCGCACGGCGTGCAAGGTGAAGACCAAGGTGCACACGCGGCTGGTCGGCGACCTCCAATCCGAGCTGGTGGAGGATTTCTTCGACGGCTTTGCCCGGGGCGCGCGCGCCAACGTCCACCTCAAAATCCTGTACGGCCGGTCGAGCCACCACAAGATCGAAGCGCTCTTTAAGGCGTTCGCGCGGGCGCTGCGCGGGGCCTGCTCGCGCGACCCGCAGCTTGCCGAGATGCTGCCCTCTACAAAGGGTCTTTTGTGATCGCGGTCGTGGACTACAAGGCCGGCAACCTCGCCAGCGTGATGAAAGCGATGGCCGCGGTCGCCCCCGGGGCGGTGCTGACCGACGACCCTGACGTCGTCCGCAGAGCCGATCGGGTCGTGCTGCCGGGCGTGGGCCACTTCGCCGCGACGCGCCGCCTCGACGATACAGGTCTGACCCCAGCCATTCGCGAGGTGATCGGACGCGGCACACCGTTTCTGGGCATCTGCGTGGGCATGCAGTGGCTGCTCGAAGGCAGCGAGGAAGCGCCGGACCAGCCCGGGCTCGGGCACTTTCTCGGGCGCTGCGAACGCTTCCCTCCGGGAACGGAGAAGGTGCCGCACGTTGGATGGAACACCCTCGCGCCGCGCCACGCGCCGGCCGGCACAAAGCTGTTCGCGGGGGTTGAGGATGAAGCGGCGGTGTATTTCACCCACTCCTACTTCGTCCCGGCGCTCGGGACGTTTTTCCGCACGCGGGACGCCCTCATCAACCCGTCCGCCGCGCTGACCCGCTACGTGAAGAGCTTTGCCGCCGCCGTGGAGCACAACAACGTCATGGGCGTGCAGTTCCACCCGGAAAAGTCCGGGGACACAGGCTTGAAGGTGCTCGAAAACTTCGTCAGGTGCGCATGCTGACCAAGCGCATCATCGCCTGCCTGGACGTACGCGACGGGCGCGTGGTCAAGGGTGTGCAGTTCGAGGGCATCATCGACGCGGGCGACCCAGCCGAGCTCGCACGCAAGCATGCCGAAGCGGGCGCGGACGAGATCGTGCTGCTCGACATCACGGCCACGCACGAAGGCCGCGGGACGCTGCTGGCGACAGTCCGGTCCACTGCGCGAGCGCTGTTCATCCCCTTCACCGTCGGCGGCGGCATCCGCTCCTCCGACGACGCAACGGCTGTGTTCGACGCGGGCGCGGATAAGGTTTCAGTGAACTCCGCCGCGCTCGCCGACCCATCGCTGCTCGACCGCATCGGGCAGCGCTTCGGGGCGCAGGCGGTGGTGGTCGCGATTGACGCGCGCCGGGGCGGCGGAAGCCCAGACGAGGCCGAGGTGTATGTGAGCGGCGGACGCAAACCGACCGGCCGGCATGCGGTCGAGTGGGCGCGCGAGGCGGAAGCGCGCGGCGCGGGCGAAATCCTGCTCACCAGCATGGACGCGGACGGCACCCGCGCCGGCTTCGACCTGGAACTGACGGCAGCCGTGTCGGAGGCCGTGCAAATCCCCGTCATCGCCTCAGGAGGCGCGGGAACAGCCGAGCACTTCGCCGAGGTGCTCACGCGCGGAAAAGCCGATGCCGCGCTCGCCGCGAGCATCTTTCATTTCGGCGTGGCCGACGCGCGAACCTTGAAGCAAAACATTCAAGATCGTGTTCCCGTAAGGCTCCCTTGCTGATTCCGGCGATTGACCTGATGGGCGGCCGCATCGTGCAGTTGGTGCAGGGGGAAGAGCTGCGGATCAGCTCCGACGACTTCCCCTACTGGATCGATCGGTTCCGCGCGTACCCGCTGGTGCAGCTCATCGACCTGGACGCGGCCAAGCGCGAAGGCGACAACCGCGCGCTGATCGAGCGGATCGCCCACGAGCTGCCCGTGCAGGTCGGCGGCGGAGTCCGCACCGCTGCCGATGCCGAAGCCCTGCTCGCGCTCGGCGTGCGCCGCGTCATCTTCGGTTCAGCCTTGTTTAACGAGGCCGGTGTGGACCTGAAGCTGGCTGAGGCCATCGCCCAAACCATCGACCCTGCACGTTTCCTCGCGAGCATCGACACCAAAAACGGCCGCGTCGCCGTCCGCGGCTGGCGCGAACAGACTGGGCTCACCCCGGACGCGGCACTCCGGGCGCTGGAGCCTTTCTGCGGACGAGTTCTCTACACCCACGTCGACACCGA
>CAXTUV010000011.1:5143-8363 GCA_964247445.1 uncultured Acidobacteriaceae bacterium
CTTACGCAGAAGCAGCTCATTGTTGCCGGGGGTATCCGCGAGCAGGCCGAGATCGACCGGCTCGACGCGCTCGGCGTCGACGCCGTCGCCGGCATGGCGGTCTACACGGGGCTTATCGCGACTTGACCTCTGCATGCAAGCGACGACGCACAATAGAGCCGACCAGTGCGAAAAACGCGGCCATCGCGAACATGATCACGGCCCAACGGGTGCGGTGCACCACAAGCGCCGCCCCGGCCTGCAAAGCCCAGATCACAGCGAGCACAACCCAGATCAGCCACAAGCGCATTTCAACCCAGCCTAGCACCGGCTTGCCGCTCCCTGGCAGCCGGCGCGCTCGGAACTTATCATGAGCCAACAGCGTCCATTCCCTGCGCGTGCAGGACGCAAGCTGTTTCAACCCGTTCGCCGCGAGCACCGCCGGAGGACCTTCCTGAATCCAAGGAGCATCATGCCACCAGCCCTCCAAACCGCGCGGTCAGCCTCCTTACCGCTGACTGCCCTGCTCGGCACGCTCTTGACCTTATGCGCTCTGCCGTCTCACGCGCAGGATGCGCCCGAAGCAGTGCCGGACGCTCCTTCCACTGTTTTGGCGGCGCTGGACCCGCAGACCCGTGCGCAAAGCACCCACACGCTCCAGAACAGTGCGACGCCGACCGCGAACAACGGCCAAGGCCCTACGGATGCCGCGAACGGCGGACCGAAGCAGACCAAGCGCATCCTTGGCATCGTCCCGAACTTTCGAGCGGTTTCCGCCGACACCAAGCTGCCGCCTCAGTCCGTCGGAGAAAAGTTCAAAAGTACCGCGCAGCAAAGCTTCGATTATTCTTCCGTGGTCTTTTCAGCAATCCTTGCCGGCGTGACGCAAGTGGAAGGGTCCGAGCCCCGCTTCGGCACAGGCATCTCCGGCTACGGCCAGTATCTTTACCACACGTACGGGGACCAAACGGACGAGAACTTTTGGGTGCAGTTCATTCTGCCTGCTGTGCTCCACCAGGACTCGAGGTATTACACGCTCGGGCACGGCAGCGTTGCGCATCGCGCGGTGTATGCGTTTGACCGTACCCTGATCACCCGGAAAGACGCCGGCGGCGAAACGTTTAACGCGTCGGAGATTGTCGGGGCCGGCGCGGCTTCCGGCATTTCCACTTGGTACTACCCCAGCTCTGAACAAGACTGGACCAAGACCGGCCAGCGCTGGCTCCAAAACGTGGTCATTGACGGCGCAACGTATGTATTCCAAGAGTTCTGGCCCAACATCAACCAGCGCCTCTTCCACAGCCAATAACCGCAACGCCGGCACATCCGCATTCAGTTCCACCCATCAGCACAAGGAGAGCTCCGCCCGCACATGCCTGCCAGCAAGCCAGTCCGCATCGCCGTATCTTCCCGCATCGACGACACCCTGCTCCGCCACATCCCTCACGAAGCCGAGCTTGTTCGCTACGACGGCACGGAGGCTCGCCTGGAGCCGGTAGACATGCTGGTGATGCCCAACTTCAACCCGACCATCAAGATCGCTCTACCCCCATTTGAGGCGCGTTATGTTCAAACGCTTTCGGCTGGGATCGAAGCCGCGCTGAAGCACCTACCGCCCGGTGCCGCGTTATGCAATGCTCGCGGCGTGCACGACAGCTCCACCGCCGAGTGGGCGATAACCGCGATTCTTGCGAGCTTGAAGTGGTTTCCCTTGTACGAAGCGCTCCAACAGGAAGGCCGGTGGGCTACCCCCGAGGATGGGGAAAACCGCTGGGCTGAGATCTACGGCAGCCGGCTTAACGCGCTCGCCCCGGTTCTGGTGGAGGAGCTCGCCGGTAAAACGGTATTGATCGTCGGCCACGGTGCAATCGGCAAAGCGATCGAAGCGCGGCTTCTGCCGTTCGAGCCCTCGCGTATTCTCCGCGTCGCGCGTACAGCGCGCGAAGGCGTGCACCCTATCACCGAGCTCGATGCGCTTCTGCCCGAGGCGGACATCATCGTGCTGATCCTGCCGCTCACCGACAAAACGCGGCACCTAGTCGGCACCGCGCAAATCGGGCGCATGCGGCGGGGAGCCCTGCTGGTCAACGCGGCGCGAGGCGCTATCGTCGACACCGATGCGCTTCTGAGCGCACTCCAGGCGCGCACGATTCGGGCCGCGCTCGACGTGACCGATCCGGAGCCGCTGCCCGCCGGGCACCCCCTTTGGAAAGCACCGAACCTGCTGCTGACGCCGCACGTCGCGGGATCGATCCCCAACGTGCTTGACCGCGTGTTCCGCTTCATCGGCCGGCAAGCCCAGCATCTGCTCGACGGGGAAGAGCCGGAAAACATCATCCAGGGCTCATATTGAATCGCAACAAACGGAAACGCTGGCTTGCGGACGCATCGTTCAGGCTTGGCCGGCACCGGCGGCTCATGGGGTTCGGGCGTGAAGCGGCGATTGTTTCGGCTCCCCAGCCCGGCCATAGTACGCTTGCGAAGGTACTGCCTACTCTTCCTTGAGGACAAAACAGCTTTCGATGGCGAAGTTCACGGTCGGCGTAGACATGGGCGGCACCAACCTCCGCATCGCGGGCTATTCACTCGAATGGGAGCGGCTTCACTCCATCGCGATTCCCACCCGCGTCGGGGACGGACCGGAAGCGGTACTCGGCGACATGGCGAATGCCATCTGCCAAATCATTGACGAGTGCGGCGGACGCGAGGCGCTGGAAGGCATCGGCATCGGTTCACCCGGGCCGATCGAGCTGCCGGAAGGCCGCCTGCTTGAGCCGCCCAACCTCCCCGGCTTCCACTCACTCGAGCTCAAGACGGAGCTGGAACGCCGGCTCGGCATTCCGGTCGTGGTGGAAAGCGACGCTAATGCCGCGGCGCTCGCCGAAGCGCATGCCGGCGCGGGCGAGCAGCACGGGGAGCAATCCCTCTGCATGCTTACGCTCGGCACCGGCGTGGGCAATGGCTTGGTATTTAACGGAAAAATCTGGCACGGCTTTCGCGGCATGGCGGGCGAGGCGGGCCATGTTTCCGTTTGGCCCGACGGCATCCCCTGCGTGTGCGGCAACCGGGGCTGCCTGGAACTGTTCGCTTCAGCCACGGGAATCGCCCGCATGGCGCGCGAAACCGCGTACGAAGGACGCTCCCCGCGTGTGCGGGCGCTCATTGACCGGGGCGATCCTGTGACGGCCCGGGATGTCGCCGGGTTTGCGGCGGAAGGCGACGAAGGCGCGCTGATTGTATA
>CAXTUV010000011.1:8373-10155 GCA_964247445.1 uncultured Acidobacteriaceae bacterium
CCTGTGCCTCGCGACCGAACCCGCGGCCGCGACACCGTGGGCCGCGCGCTCGGGCTCTCGCTCGCCGGCTTAGTGAATACGCTCAACGTTCCGCTGTATGTGATCGGCGGCGGAGCTTCGGCTGCCTGGCAGCTGTTCGCGCCCGCGCTGTTTCGCGAGCTTGAACGCGCCAGCTATGTGTACCGTTTGACGATGCCGGACGACAAATACAACCACACCCCGGGCAAGACAAATGTACTGCCCGCGATGCTCGGCACGGACTCCGGACTCCTGGGCGCGGCCATGGTGCCGCACTACGCGCCCTAGGGCAGTTTTCCTAGACGTGTAGAAGGGCAAGCTGCTGTTGAAGGCGGCTTTTTCGGGCGAGAAAACCATATGGAGAACCCTCTCCGCGCCCCGAAGTATCAGCAAAGTTGTTGGAAGGCCTACCGTCTGGGCTGTCCTGTATGCTGAGGGGGCTGTTCCCACCAGCTTTCCCATGACACGCAAGCCGACCATGAACGACGTCGCCGAGACCGCCGGGGTCGGCACCATGACCGTGTCCCGCGTCCTGAACGGCTCCAACCAAGTTTCGGAGGAGACCGCCGAGCGAGTCCGCCAAGCGGTGGCCAAGCTCGGCTACCGCCCGAATGAGATGGCCCGCGCGCTGCGCAGCCTTAAATCACGCACCATCGGGCTGCTGCTGCCCAATCTGCACGATCCCTTCTACGCCACATGCGCGCACGCCCTCAACATGGTGGCGAACGCGCACGATTACACCGTCCTGCTGACTCTGACCAATGACGACTCAGTCCACGAGTACCGCGAAGCTCAGCGTATGCTCCAGCGGCATGTGGAGGGATTGGTGGTTATTCCGGCAGGTTCGGCCCGCTGCCGCTTGGATGAGCCGGAATTTCGCGAGATTCCGGTGGTTCTGCTCGATCGACCGCTTTCGCCCGGTGCCGAGGCCGACTCCGATTCCGTGGTGGCCGAAAACGAAGCCGGCGCGCGGCGCGCCACCGAACACCTGATTCAAGTGCATGGCATGGAGCGCATTCTTTTTATCGGCCATCGCTTCGATCTGTACACCATGGAGAAGCGCCACCTCGGGTTCGCACGGGCCATGGAGGAAGCCGGGTTGACGCCCCGGAGCGACTTCAGCTGCGGGTCGGTAGCGGATACGGAACAGGTGTTGCATATGGCGCTTGCCGGGCCTGACCGTCCGGAAGCCTTGTTCGCCGCGAACAATCTCGCGACCCGACGGATTCTTTCAGCGCTGTTGCGTCTCCGCTACCGGGTGCCGGATGACATTGCCCTTGTCGGCTTTGACGACCTGGAGCTTGGCGACCTGCTGCACCCCGCCCTGACCGTGGTGCGCCAGCCGGCTGAAGAGCTGGGGAAAACAGCGGGCCGGGTACTGTTCGCCAAGCTCAAAAAGCAGGTCGCGCTTAACCAAACCGCGCAAACCGTTTTGCCGGTCGAGCTGCTGGTGCGCCACTCCTGTGGGTGCGCTTACCAGCCCTCTACATAGCAGCCATCATGTTTCGGGATGATGGAGTTGCTCTTCCACTCGCATCGTCGGCGACCCTTCTTCAAGCTGCTTCTGGGCCTCAGACGGCTGCGCTTCCCTCTTGCGTGGCAGGGGTGCCGCAGCCGCTCCCGTTTTTCAGCAGGCGCACCAGGAACTCCGTCCGTCCCGGCTCGGTCGAAAACCGGATATCGCCGCCGAAGTTGCCCGCCACGATGCGACGCACAATGTCGAGCCCCAGCCCCGTGCCCACGCCCGGCTCCTTGGTGGTGAAG
>CAXTUV010000011.1:10165-15467 GCA_964247445.1 uncultured Acidobacteriaceae bacterium
AACGATCCGTCCATGATGCTCCGGCGCGATTCCGGGCCCGTTAACGCGGATGGCCACGCACACATACGCGCCCTCCACCCACACGCGGATGACGATCTCCCCGTTCTCCGGCGCGGCATCAGCGGCGTTATCCAGCAGGTTGGTCCAGACCTGCGCGAGACCCGAGCCGGCGCAGTGCACTTTCGTTCCTTCAGGCGGTAGGCTCGGATCGACCTGCATGTTTACATGAATGCTCTTGTGCCTGAGTTTGTGGCCGAGGATGGTCAGCGTGCTTTGGAGCGTTTCGCGCACGTCCACGAAACCTTGACGGTTTTTGTCGTCATAGGCGTACTTCTTCACTGCGCCCACCAGGTCGGTCACGCGCCCGATGCTTTGCTCCACAGTGCGGACGTGATCCAGGCTGCTGACCAGTGCATGGAGGTAGTTCAGCGCGTCCGACAGAGTACCTGGAGGGAACACCTCCCGCGCGCACCCGAGATCACCCTCGCTCCAGCCAGCCTGGACCATGGTCGGGGCGATCCGGGCGGCATTCGCAACGCCCAATGCCTGGAGCCAATCCGCTAATTCATCTTCGTGGTCCGCCTGTTCAAGCGCCGTGAAGGTGGTTGGTTCCACCGGACGCATTCCTCGCTCCTGTAGGGCGGCGAGGCATTCGAGCTGCCCCGGGCTCAGCCCGGCTCGGCACATGCGAAGCGAGATCTGCTGGAGATTTTCGACGTTCTCACGCAAGTGGGCCGCGGCCCGTCGCGCCGCCGAGCCTGGATTGTTGAGCTCGTGCATGAGCCCGGCGGCGAGGGTGCCGAGCGAGATAAGCTTTTCTCGGTGCAGCGCAACCACTTGGTAGGCTTCAGCCCGGCGGCCGTGATCGGCTAACACCTTCTCACGCACGGCGGGCAAAGCCGCAAGCATCCGCCAAAAGCTTTCCTGCGGGATCCGCAGCAGCCGGCAGGAGGTAATCGCCATGCAGCGGGCCGAGGTAGTCCGCCAGCCGGAAAGCAGCGGCACCTCGCCGAAGGTTTCGCCCATCGCGTAGCGCACCAGGTGCTCCGAACGTCCGTCGTGCAGCTTGTCGATCGAGATTTCTCCCTCAACCAGCGCCCAAAATGCAAAATCGCCGATGACTGTATGCAGAAGCTGTTCGCCCTGCCCAAGTCGCATCCAGCGCGCATCGGCGAGCAAAGGCAAATGTTCGCCCTCCAAAGATGCGAAGGTGGGCAGCCTTCGCAGTTCCGCCAGGGTCTGCCCGTCGAGCTGCACCGCTTCGTCTTGGACCGTTGCCTGCATTCGCTCCCTTAAAATTGCGCTAAGTACTGATGCATGAATTGCACCGCGATGGAGCCTTCGCCGACCGAGGAAGCCACGCGCTTGACCGAACCATGCCGCACATCGCCCGCGACAAAGATACCCGGCGTGCTTGATTCCAAAAGGTACGGTTCGCGATCCTCACCCCAAATCGAGGGCAGCTTGCCCGCTCGCTTCAGGTCCGGTCCGGCGAGCACAAAACCTCGATCGTCCCGCAGGACCGTTTCGGGAAGCCAGTCGGTTTTCGGCGCGGCACCGATGAAAATAAACAGCGAGGAAGCCTGGTAGCGCCGGCGCTCCCCGTCCTGTTCCACCTCCATGCACTCAAGGTGTGTATCGCCCGAAACCTCGGAAACTTGAGCGCCGGTTTTTACCTCGATCTTGGATGTACCGGCGATCTGATCAACCAGGTATTTCGACATGCCCTGGTGGAGCGACTGTGCGCGCACAATCATCGTGACCTTGCGCGCGTATTTGCTGAAGTGCATGGCGGCTTGCCCGGCCGAGTTCGCGCCCCCGACGATGAAGATTTCTTCATCCAGGCAGGTTTGCGCTTCGCTCAGCGTCGCCCCGTAGTACACGCCCGCGTTGAGCAGCCGATCCGCGCCCGGGATGTCGAGCCGCCGCCAGTGTACGCCGACTGAAATCAGGAGCACCCGGCAGCTTACCTCGCGCCCGTCGCCGAGCGCCACCTGATGATAGCCGTCCCTGCTGTGCACTCCCGTGGCGCACTGGGTGACAAACTCCGCCCCGAAACGAGTGGCCTGGGTCAGCGCGCGCCGGGCCAGGTCCTCGCCGCTCAAACCCGCCGGAAAGCCTAGGTAATTTTCAATCCGCGAGCTCGAGCCGGCCTGACCGCCAGGTGCCTGCGGCTCCAGCACTAACGTGCGAAGACCCTCGGAAGACCCGTAGACCGCCGCCGCCAGCCCAGCCGGGCCGCCGCCCACCACCACAAGGTCGTAGAACTCATCCCGTGCCTCGGTGCGCAGGCCTACTCGCGCGGCCAGCTCGCTGAGCGAAGGCTGCGCGAGGCACGAGCCGTCTGGAAATAACACGGCGGGTAACTTACTTTCATCCACTTTATAAGTTGTGAATAACTGAGCCGCATCTTCCGGAGCCGTTTGCGGATTTGTCCACTTAAACGGCACCTGGTTGCGGCTCAGGAAATCCCGTACCCGATGATCTTCGGCCGACCAGCGAGTCCCGATAACCTGAATCCCTTCATAGCGAGGCTTGGCCGCACCTCCCCAGGTTTCAAGCAAGTCGTTCAGAACCGGATAGAGCCGCTGTTCCGGAGGATCCCAGGGCTTGGTCAGATAGTAGTGGATGCGCGCGGTGTTAATCGCCTGAATCGCCGCTTCTGTATCGGCGTAGGCGGTCAAGAGGGTGCGCTTTGCTTCGGGAAACACTGCCTGTACTTTCCCTAGGAAGGTGACCCCGGTCATGCCCGGCATACGCTGGTCGGAGATGATCAAGGCGACCGCATCGCCCCGCTGCTTCAGCTGCCCGCAAAGGTCGAGCGCAGCCTGGCCGCCGCCCGCCCGGAGAATACGATATTTTTCACCGTACTGGCGGCGCAAGTCCTGCACGACAGCTTCCAAGACACTGATGTCATCGTCAACCGCGAGAATGACCGGCTTTGCCATTGCCCTTTGATTGTAAGCTTCCGGTCTGCAAGGGCTTTAGGAGCAAACCCGCGAGTACATCGTAAATTTTACACTAAACGGTAAAAGTGGGTCGAAATGGAGTATTCCACAAAGGTTGTACGTGCAAAACAGTGAAAAAAGTTCTTGCATTCCGCAAGAATTCCGGTACTCTTGCGAGACCATCAAGCACATACGAAAGCGCACCACTAGCGCGAAATGAAAACAGAAGGTACCTTCGAAGTGTATTCTGTTCCAAATTGAAACACTTATCCCTCAGATTCTGTGCGCCTTCCGCGATTCCTGCGTAGCATGAACGCGAAGGCACCCGTTGATCCCGCCCGAGCCTCGGCAGAAGCCGGAGCGGAACTCACGAGCCCTCAGGCCACAAGGATCTCTGCATGATGAATAAGGTTATTCTCGCCGACAATCAAGCCATCTTCCGCACCGGCACGGCCAAGGTGCTTTCCATGGAAGATGACTTCCGCATCATCGCCCAATGTCCCGATGCCGACCGGCTGCAAAGTGCGCTGGCCACATTTCGGGGAGCTACCGTCCTGTTCGGCTCCACGTTGAAGCTCGATCCAGTCCAGCTGATGCACCAAATTTCTGCGGCGGGCAGCCGAGGCATCGCGATTCTTGAAAACAACGAAGGCCAGCAGCTCTACCTGAACGCCCATGTACATGGTCTGATCTTCCGCTCCATCACCGGTTCCACGTTGGTGGACTGCGTCCGGCGGGTGGGTCGCGGCGAACGGGCCATCCATTCCGCGCATCTCGCGCCGGCAGCCCTGCCGGAAGAGGATGTGGTCGGTGCCCGGGTACGCGACCGACTCACTCCCAAGGAGATGAAAATCGTCGCGCTGATCGTCCAGGGCTGCAAGAACAAGGAGATCGCCCTTCGGCTCGGCACGACCGAGCAGGTGATCAAGAACTACCTACGCGGGGTTTACGACAAGACTGGAGTGTCCGATCGGCTGGAGCTTGCCTTATTCACGATCCACCACCGTATCCTGGCCGATGCCGCCGCGGCTGTGAACGGTTTAGCGCTGCAAGTTCACTAGAAAGACGCGCCGGTGCGAGCTTGGCTACCCACCCCCGAACCACCCGTCGGCGGTCAAGCTCGCATCAGTCCGTACTTCGCGTCAGCGCCGCAAACGCTCGGCAATCGATTTGCCCTGCGTGAAGTGCAGCAGGTAATCGGGCCCGCCTGCTTTTGAGTCGGTGCCCGACATATTGAAGCCGCCGAATGGGTGCGCGCCGACCATGGCACCCGTGCACTTACGGTTTAGGTACAGGTTGCCGACGTGAAACTCGCGTTTTGCGCGCTCAAGCGTTTGCGGCGCGCTCGCGTACACCGCCCCGGTTAATCCGAACTGTGTCCCGTTGGCGACGTCCATGGCTTCGGAGAAGTTTTTGACCCGCAGGATCGCCAGCACGGGACCGAAGATCTCCTCTTGCGCAATGCGCGCATCGGGCGGGACATCAGCGAAGACAGTCGGCTCGATGTAATAGCCGCCCTCCTTTGTCTCGATCGCCTTTCCGCCCGCGATCAAACGGCCCTCACCTGCTTCGATGTAGCTCAGAACCCGCCGCCGCGCGGCCTCGTTGATTACTGGACCCATGCGCGGGTTGGTCTTGGGGTCGCGGACGCTGATCGCCTCGACCCCCTCACGAATCTTGTCCAGAAACGTGCTGTAGATCGCGTCCTCGACGATCGCGCGCGAGCCCGCCGAGCACTTCTGCCCGCTGTAGCCGAACGCCGCCGCCAACACACCCTCGACCGCTTCGTCCATGTCCGCGTCCGCCGTGACCACGATCGCGTCCTTGCCGCCCAGTTCCAGGATGGCGCGCTTGATCCAGATCTGCCCCGGGCGGGGCTTGGCGGCTTTCTCATTGATCTCCAAACCCACGGCGCGCGAGCCGGTAAAGGCGATAAATCGCACCTGCGGGTGCTCGACCAGTGCATTGCCCGGCACGGCGTCCCCTTGGATCAGGTTCACCACCCCCGGCGGCATCCCAGCTTCCTCCAGCACATCGACGAACCGCGCGGCAATCGTTGGGGCGTCCGGTGAGGGTTTCAGCACAACCGTATTGCCGGTCACGATCGCCGCCGCGGTCATCCCCATGGCGATGGCGAGCGGAAAGTTCCACGGCGGGATCACCGCGCCCACCCCGAGCGGGATGTAGTGGAGCTCGTCGTGCTCCCCCGGCAGTTGGATGGGCGTTTCCGAGCCGGCCAACCGGATCGCCTCGCGCGCGTAAAAGTCCAGGAAGTCGATGCACTCGGCGACATCGGCGTCCGCCTCGGCCCAGTTCTTGCCGACCTCATAAATGAGCCAAGCGCAAAACTCAAA
>CAXTUV010000011.1:15477-17698 GCA_964247445.1 uncultured Acidobacteriaceae bacterium
GCGGCCGCACCCGTCAGGAGCGAAACCCGCTCCTCCAGCGGCGCGAACCGCCAGCCCTCAAACGCATGGCGCGCAGCTTGGACGGCGCGGTCCACCTCGGCCGCGCCGGCCGCCGAATGGATGCCGACCACCTCGGACGGGCGCGCCGGGTTGCGCGACTCGAACCGCGCCGCCGTTTTCATCCGCTCCCCGCCGATCACCAGCGGATACTCGCGCCCGAGCTGCCCGGCGACCAGCGCCAGCGCTTCCTGCATTTCGTGCGCGTGGCGGCCGTGGGAGAAGTCGGTAAACGGCTCGTTGCGGAAGACACCTTGCGGCATCCGGGTCTGAATCTGCGTGGAAAGAGCGGTAACGGTCGCCATGGAAACAGTGTAGCGCCGGGCCGCCTGTGCGGACAGGTCACGGCATACGCGTGCAAGCAAGGTGGTCCGGCCGTGACCCACTGCGGTTCCGGCGTTTTGCTGATCTGCCAATCCACGGTAGAGGCGCTCGGCCCCGCGATGATGTAGGTGAAGCGGTTAACGGCGTACGGCATCTTGGGATCTTGCGAAACCGGCGAGATTATCGTAAGGGCCGACCCCACCCAGCCTTCGGAACTGGCGTACATCGCCGCCGCGAAGTTGTTCGCGTCGGATTCAATAAGCTGCTTGTGCTCCGGGTCAGCGCCGATCAGGTATTTCGCGACCTAGCCGGTAGCGGGCAGGGTATCGACCTCAGGCAGTTCCAGCCACTTCCCGCCCACAACCACGTCGCCCGTAAAGGTAGCCTCGTGCGGCTTCCCCGTCCGGAACATCCCTCGGCACGCCCACTTACCGGAGAAGTTGAAAGGAGCGGGCGGAAATGTGGAAAGCGGGCTTGTTTGCGCCGAGGCGAGGTAACATGCGGTAGGCAGGAATCCCATACAGCGCCAAATTAAAGTAAGCTGCATAACACCTTTACTCCTTTCCGCAATGCCCAACCTACCACGCATGTCGAGAGCGCATCGCATCACTCGCGAAAACGCGGGTTTTCAATTACGGTCGAACAGTTTCACGATAACTGACAATCTGTTTCAACAATCGCGCAAACTAGTCGCCCTTGGCTGAACACACGAAGTTCACAGCATCGTTGGTGCTGCCGCCCCCCTTGTAAACAGCTCGCTGCGGGTATGGGCAAAGAGGACGAGTCATCTCGATGCTGCCGTCATCATCGGTTTTGGCCGCAATGATCGACTGCGGGGGCTCGTTCCGTTCGCGCCATCGTTCAAGCGCGGCGAGCATGCTGAACTGATTCGGGCCTAGCCCTCCGCCGCAATGGCCCATGCCTGGCACCAGGAAAAGGCGAAGCCAGCCATCCTGGTTCGGGCCCATGTACTTCAGGACCGATTGGTAGTAAGCGATCGTGTTAAAGGCGGAGATCGAACCGCCGGTGCCTCCGTCGCTCCAACCGTGATACATGAGGAGCTTGCCGCCGTGCGCCTTGAAGCTTTCGAGGTCCGGGCTGGCGGCGTGGATCTCTCTAGCATGCAGAAGTGCTCGGTCGACATCTCTTTCGGGGTCGAAGCCGTGCCAGTCCCAAGCGGGGTTTTTGTTGGCGAGGTAGCGGAAGATGTCGATGTCCATACTCCCGGGCGCGGCTATAGCGGGAGGAAGACGCCAGCCAAGCTCACCTCCGAAGGGAAGGCGCGGCTGGAGCAGTTCGCCGTTAGGCTTGCGCAGATCGGTGTAGGCGGCGTTTACGGTTTCCAGCTGCTGCGGGGTCAGGCAATTTACGGTCTCGGCACCGCTGCACTTGAGGACGCTAGGGTCGAAGCTGCACCGGCTCGGGTCTTCGATTAGGCGGTCTTTCACTCCGTCGTCGCCGTCGCACTTCGAAAGAACCGCATCGTTGAGGAGCTTCAGCTTCTCGGGTGGCAGCGCATTCTGGGGTGATCGGAGCGCAGTTATGGACAAACGCATGCGCCAGGCGGAGATGTAGAACTGGTTGTAAGCGGGAGCACCCGCGATGATGCCGTCGAAGTCCTCCGGGTAGCGCTGCGCGGCCACCAAGCCCTGCCGCCCGCCGGTCGAGCAGCCTTCCCAATATGACAGGCGCGGTTCCCGTCCATAGTAAGCGGCACTAAGTATCTTGGCTTCAACAGCGGTTTCGTGAACAGCGCGATAGGCAAAGTCGATGACCTTGTCTGGGTGGCCGAGGGCAAACCTGCCGCTGCCGCCGGTGTGTCCTGTATCTGTGGATGCAC
>CAXTUV010000012.1:0-3312 GCA_964247445.1 uncultured Acidobacteriaceae bacterium
TTTTCGGTGGAGGTGGCGATGGCTTGGGAGTCGGCTTTCTTCTCGACGGCTCTACCGCACACCCGGCAGGTTGCCATGCGCAGCGCCCTTGTCCTCAGCCCGGACCGCGGCGGCATCTTTGACGTGCTGCTGCGGCTGGTTCGCCTTGGCTTGGGCGGTACAAAACTGCCCGGGACGCAGTTCGTTTCCTGGCTCCATGACGCGGACTTCATACATGCCGTGGAGTTTCTGATCGCGAACGAGTCCTTAACAGGGCCGGTCAACCTTGCCGCTCCGGAGCCGCTGCCGAATCGCGAGTTCATGGCCGCGCTCCGTCGGGCTTGGGGCGCACGCATCGGTTTGCCGGCAACGCCGCTGATGCTGGAAGCTGGGGCCTTCTTGCTGCGGACTGAGTCGGAGCTGGTGCTGAAAAGCCGCCGCGTGGTGCCGGGCCATTTGCTCGCCGCCGGGTTCCGGTTCGAGCACCCGAGTTGGCCGGAAGCCGCACGCGAGTTGGTGGCTCGCTGGAGGAGCCGCTAGTGCGTGCGCCAGGTTTTGTCCCGCGCCCAGCATGTGGTTTCAAGCGGGCAGGCGGCGCAGCGCGGCTTGCGGGCGACGCAGATCGAGCGCCCGTGAAGGATCAGCTCATGTGAGAACGCGATCCAGCGTGGACGGGGCACGATGCGCATGAGGTCCTTCTCAATCTTGCGCGGGTCCTCGTGCTTGGTGAGTCCCAGCCGCCGCGAGAGCCGCTGGACGTGTGTGTCGACCACCACGCCCTCCGCCAATCCATAGCCGACGCCCAGCACTACGTTCGCGGTCTTGCGCGCCGCGCCGGGCACGGTGATCAGCTCGGCCAGCGTCCGCGGAACCTCGCCGCCGAATTGTTCGGTAATGACCTTGCCCGCGCCTTGAACGGATTTCGCCTTTGCCCGGAAAAAGCCGGTAGTGCGCACCAGTTCCTCCAGCATAAGCAGGGGAG
This sequence comes from uncultured Acidobacteriaceae bacterium, assembly GCA_964247445.1. Classification (GTDB taxonomy): domain Bacteria; phylum Acidobacteriota; class Terriglobia; order Terriglobales; family Acidobacteriaceae; genus EB88. The sequence continues at coordinate 962 of CAXTUV010000012.1, forward strand.
CGGCGGCCATCGCGGCTGGCGTCGGGAAGGCTGCGAACAGCGCCGGCGTGACCAGGTTGACCCGCTTATCGGTGCACTGGGCCGAAAGGATGGTTGCGACCAGCAGCTCCCAAGGGCTCGTGTGGGTGAGGGCGCATTCGGCATTAGGCTGCGCCAACGCGAGCCGGTGAAGCAAGTCGGCGATGCGCGCCGGAGCGAGGTCGCGCCGTGGGCGCGGGATGGGCGGGTCAGGTTTCGCGAGAGCGTCTGCAAGGGCCGGCTTGGGTTTCCGAGAAGGTGGTGCAGCTTTCATCTGAACATGGTAGGGCAAGGGTTCTACGAAACTAGAATCATCCATCGCGGTTGATAGAATGCGAGCGGAAAGGGATCTTCCATGGGAAGCGCGCACGCAGTCAGCGTCGAGCAGTACCTCACCATGTCTTTCGAGCACGACATGGAGCTTGTCAATGGTCAGTTGAAGGAAAGGCCCATGCCCACGAAACTGCACGGCTTTGTGCAGCTGCTGCTTGGCGCTTGGTTCGGCTCGCATATGGACGCATGGGGCATCCACATGATGTCGGAAGCGCGGACGCGAGTGAACCCCGAGGACGTGCGCTTGCCCGATGTGGCTGTCTGTTTGGGCGAGCTTACGCCCGGCAAGACTTTGGACGAGCCGCCTTTGATCGCCATTGAAATTCTTTCTCCTGATGACAGCTTCACTGATTTAGCCGATCGCGCCGGAGACTTCGCTGAGATGGGCGTTGCACATCTTTGGCTTCTCGATCCTGTGCAACGCACCGCCTTCTCATGGAATGCTGTAGGTACCTGGATGCCCACAGCGGAGCTGAACGTTCCGGGTACGCCGATTCACCTTGATCTCGATTGGCTGTGGAATAGGATTCCAGTTGGACAACGAAGCTGAACCTTCGCGCGGAGGTACAGCTCGGACAGCAATTTGGGGCAATCACGGCTCGCCGGTGATGGCAGCCCTCATCCTGGAAGGCGGTTCCTTTGCGCCCTCCGTTGGCTCCTTCGCGTTGTGGTCCAGCTCCCGGTAGATCAGCTCATTCCGCATCAGCGCCTGCACGTAATCCCGCGTCTGCTCGAAGGGAATCGACTCAACCCACTCATCAATGCCGGTATACGGGCCTGCGGCTTTCCAATCGTCCACACGCGATTCGCCCGCGTTGTAGGAGGCGAAAGCATACTCCTGCTGCCCGCCGAAGCGGTCGAGAGTCTGCCGTAAGTATGCGCAGCCCAGGCGGATATTGATCTCCGGGTCAAGCAGCTCGTTTGGCTCAAAGCGCCCGGGAAGGCCGACCCTGCGCGCCATGTCCTTGCCTGTGAACGGTTCGATCTGCATGAGGCCGTAGGCGTTCGCGTAGGAGATCACGCGTGGGTTAAACTCCGACTCCTGCCGGATAAGCGAGGCGACCATGTACGGGTCGAGGTTGTTCTTGCCGGCTTCGCGCTGAATCGTGCTCCAGTATGGCTCAGGAAAGAGGATGCGCCAGTACTCGCCCGGCAGCACGTCCAGCGGCGCGGACGTGTAGAACGGGATCGCCCGCTTGAGCGCCCGCAGCGCCCGGTACGTCTCGCCGAAGCTCGCGGACAGCTGGGCCTCCGCGAGCGCCCCCCTTCCGTCCGCGCCCTCGGCGGCGTGGATTTCAGGCGCGATGTAGTCGTTTAGGCCGGCGTTTGCCAGCAGACGCGCTTTGGCCAGATGCGGGTCGTCACCCGGGACGTCCTCGGTGAGCGTTGGAATCTGCTGCGGCTGAAAAACGTCAAGCGATGCGACCGACGCCGGCGCTACGGTTCCCAAAGCAGCAAGCCGCTCGCGCGCGATCGCCGCGTAGTAAAAGTGGTCGAAGACCCGCGTTTCTGTCCCGTAGTAGGCAGCGGCGAGCGCGGGGTTGTGGTCCTGATCCTCGTACAGGCGGCCGCGCCAGTAGAGCGCCGCCGGGATGTTTTTGCTTTCCCTGAAGCTGACCAGCTCTTCGTCCATCAGCTGCGCGGCCTGCCCGTAATTGCGGACCCGGTAAGACAACCAGGCAGCCCGCCAATGGGCATTGTCGGCGTACTTATTCTGCGGGAACCGGCGGGCGACCTCCAGGTAGTAGGGGATCGCCGATGGGTAGTCGTGGCGCAGCATGTACAGGTTGCCGCTTGACTCCAGCGCCTCAGCCAGCCACTGGCTGGTCGGAAACCGCTCGCGCATCTGCCCGACCAGCTCTTGCTGCCGGGCTAGGTCGGTGTTGTTACGCGCGACCTCCATCAAAAGGTACAAACGGTGCGCGCCGTTATCGTCGTCCGAGTCCGGAATGCCGGCGACCTGCGACTTCAAGCTCAAGAAGCTTTCAGCGGCCTCGCTC
>CAXTUV010000012.1:3322-17304 GCA_964247445.1 uncultured Acidobacteriaceae bacterium
CTTCTTGAGCTTGAAGTCGCAGGTCGCCGCGGAAAGCAGCAAGCTGTCGCGCTCGGACGCGTTCAAGGCTAGGTCCGCCGCCAAGGTCCGCAGCTCGCCTGAAGCCTCGGCAAACTTGCCGCCGTTAAAAAGCGCGTCGGCATGACGGCGGCGTTCCGCGATCGAAAGCCCCAGCCACTCGCCGGTCTGCTCCAGGTGCTGCTTGGCGGCGGCAGCCTCCGGGCTGAGGGGTGCTTCGTCGAGCACGCGACGGTAGGCACTAAGGGCGTCAGCGGGGCGAGCCAGCGCCGCGTAGGCCTTGGCCTTCGCCAGAACGGCATCTGGTTTGGTGTCGAGCGCCTGGCCGGCGTGCGCGTCGAGCAGCGCCAAGGCGCGGTCCGGGTGATTTTGTTCGAGCAGCAGGTTCGCTTCGAGCACGGGAATTTGCGGACTGAAGACGGAGTCGGCGTGCTTGGCGGCAAAGGTGCTCAGGATCGCGTCGGCCTCGGCGAGCTGCCCGCTTTGCAGATAGGCTTGCGCGGCGAAGTAGTCGGTATAGTCGCCGAGCGAGCTGCCCGCCGTGCCGGCTTGGCGCAACGCCGCGAGCGCGTCCGGGTAGCGGCGGTCAAGCAGGTAAGCGTGGCCGAGCGCCAGGTACGCCGCCGCCGCGCCGGCACCGGGGTGGCTGTGCGCATAGCCCTCGACCGCCGTATAGGCTGCCGCGCTGCGGTAGTTGCCGAGCTGCTGCGCCATGGGACGGAGTTCTGTCGAGGCGACAAAGGCATGCTGAATCTGCGCCGCGCGCGCCCGGTCACGCGCGGTGAGCACGCGGTGACGGCCCCGACGCTTGATAATAATTACCCGGCGCGCATGCGCCCCATGCTTCGCGGGGGCGCGCCCGGCTGTCTTCCGGGCAGACGCGTGCGGCAATGCTTTATGCCCCGGCTTGTGCTGCGCGGCAAAGCCAGGCAACGCCGCGGCGAGCAGCAGGAATCGACTGTAAGCAAGGCAGGAGCGAAAGAAGCGCAAGCGGGGCAGAGTCCTCGTTTTCACAGACTAAAGCCGGACCGCGCGGGTGAGCCATGCTTTTTCCTTCGCTTGGGTACCGTCGTACCGTGAACATTACCGGCGAGCGCTTGCTGCCGTCGACGAGAAGCATCAGCCGCGCGCCCTGCGCCGGTCCCATGCGCGATACCATGGAAAACACGACCCTAAGAAAGCGAGAAAAGGCTGAAGCCTCACGCTATGCCACCCATCCAATCCCCAGCAAGCAACCCGGACGGTTCTCATTCCGCGGCGACAATCGCGGTTGAGGAGCACCCGGACGTCCGCCTGGTGAACCTGGCCAAGGCCGGCGACACGGAGGCGTTTGAAAAACTGGTCAAGCAGTATGACCGGCAGGTGTTTCGCATCGCGCAGCACATCACGCAAAACCGCGAGGACGCGGAAGATGTGGTGCAGGATGCGTTCCTGAAGGCGTATGAAAAGCTGAACCAGTTTCAGGGCAACTCCAAGTTCTACACCTGGCTTGTGCGCATCGCCGTCAATGAAAGCCTGATGCGCCTGCGCAAGCGCCGGACCGGCAAAATGGTTTCGATTGACGAGGATGTGGAAACCGAGGAAGGCTCCATGCCGCGCGAGTTAGCGGATTGGGGTCCGAGCCCGGAACAGCAATACGGCCAGTCGGAGCTTGCGGAAATCTTGAAGAAGACGGTAAACGGTTTACCGCCGGGGTTCAAAGTGGTGTTTGTGCTGCGCGATGTCGAGGGTTTGTCCACGGAAGAAACGGCGGACTCGCTGGGTTTGAGCATTCCGGCGGTCAAGTCTCGACTCCTGCGCGCGCGTTTACAGCTCCGCGAACGGCTGAACCGCTACTTCAGCAACCGAATCCCCGTGAACGGGGCGGCGAAGCAGGATGGGATAGGTGGCGCAAAGTGAACTGCTCTGAATTTCTCGTGCACCTGGATGATTTGCTCGATGGCACCCTCGACCCTGTTCTCCGGTCGGAACTCGATCGTCACTTAAGCAGCTGCGATCATTGCACCATCACGGTGGCAACCACACGCAAAACGATCGAAGTATACCGCTCAAATGTATTGTACGAACTGCCCGACACGCTGCGAGACCGGCTCCATGCTGTGATTTTCGCGAAATGCCGCAAATGCTGAAGCTGGCGCTGGCAGGACTTTTAATCGTGCTGGTCCTACGCATGATTAAACGTGGGTAAGCAGAACAAGGCGAGCTCCCGGGAGCTCGCCTTCCATTCGTTACGAACTGCTTGAGTCCTCCCGTTTGTGCAGGGTCGGGCGATCGTCCCCCGGCTGCGCGTTCGGGTCTTGCGGGTTGGCGTTCGGGTCGGTGCTTGCCTTGCGCAGCGTCGGCCCATTGCCCTTCTTCTTATCGTCGAGTTTGCGCTTGTGCTCGATCAGCGCGAGGCGCGCCTTCACATCGTCAAATTCAGAGGTCGTTTCGAGATACTGGTTGCGCGGCGGCAAAAGAGTCGCGATCTCCTCCTGCGTCCGCGCGATCCGGTCGGGGGTTTGCGGATGTGTTTCAAATGCCTTCGCGATTGCGCCCGGTTTGCGCTTCTCCAAGTTATCGATCTTTTCAAAGAACGAAATCAGTGCCTGCGGGTCATAGCCCGCGTGATACATGTACTGCGTCCCTAGAAAGTCGGCTTGGGCCTCGAACTCGCGCGAAAACTGCAGAAATGTGAGCGGCAGCGCGATATTGCTGGCCTCGTAGATGCCGTAGCCGAGCCCACCGCCGACAAAGATCAGCGGCAGCGTGCCGAACTGCGCGTAATTCGCGCGGGTTTGCTGACGCACGGCGTGATGAGCGACAACGTGTGAGATCTCGTGCGCCATCACACCCGCAAGCTCGGCTTCGGTATCGGCATTCAGGATCAGCCCGGAGTTGACGTAAAAGAACCCGCCCGGCAGCGCAAACGCGTTGATCTCGTCCGAGTCCACCACCTTAACCGTGAAGGGGACGCGGGCATCGGAATTTTTCACCAGATTTTGCGCGACACGGTTCACATATTCGGTCACGACCGGGTCATTGATGAACTTCGTGCTCTTTTCAAGCTCAACCGAATACTGCTTGCCCTCGCCGATCTCTGTATTGGTCGAGTACCAGTTGCCCAAACCGCGGCCGCCGATATTGCGTGTGCCGATGGCGCTGACGTCTTCCTCGCTGCCCGGCTTGACGCCTTGCACCACACCGTTCGCGCCGACCTTGGCCTCCAGCGGAACCGGCTTGGAGGGCTCGATCGGCTGCGTTGCCTTTGCATCCTTCTTCGCATTCTTGTCGTCGGGCTTCGGCGTTCCAGTCGGAGGGACGGGTATGGGTGTAGGCGAAGTTTGCGGCACAGTCGACGGGGTCGGCGTTTGCCCCGTTTGAGGCGAACCGAACTGCCCCCAAGCCGTCATGGAAGAAGCAAGCACGAAGGTGGCGAAGGGCAAAAGACGTTTGGGCATGGCGGTACCTCTCAGCTGCGGGAAGGCTCTACAGCTTAGACACAGTATGCGCCGTTCTGTCGCGCTTGTATTTTGCTTTTTCCATGGGCGGAAAGCCGGTCTTTGGGTCAAATACGCCTTACACTGATCTGCGTATGGATTTCATGGCAGAATCACACCCAAGCACAGTCCACCAAACAAACCCGGCAAAACCTGTGACCTTGGCGATCGACATCGGCGGCACCGGTTTGAAGATTATGACGCTCGATGCCAATGCGAAGCCGATCACGGAACGGCTTCGTACGGAAACACCCGTCAAACCAACCCCGCACCGAGTACTGGATGAGCTGGAAAAGCTGAAAGCGCAGGCTCCCGCGTTTGATCGGGCTTCGGTCGGCTTTCCCGGCGTTATCAAGAGTGGGCGCACGCTGACCGCGGCCAATCTTCATCCGGAATGGGTAGGCTTCGACATACAAGAAGCTTTGGAAAAGCGGTGGGGTAAGCCGGTGCGGGTGGCCAATGATGCCGCCGTGCAGGGCTACGGCGCGATCAAGGGCGAGGGCGTGGAGCTGGTTATCACGCTCGGCACCGGCATGGGCTCGGCCTTGTTTACTCGCGGCCGGCTCGCGCCCGGGTTGGAGCTTGGCCATCACCCGTTCCGCAAAGGCAAGCAGTATGAGGATTACCTGGGTCGCGGTGGCCTGAAAGAGTATGGGCCAAAGAAGTGGAATAAGCTACTCCACGCGGCAATTGAACAAACCGCGCGTACGTTTAATTGGGATTACTTATACATCGGCGGGGGTAATGCGAAATTGGTGAACTTCTCCCTGCCGGAGCACGTGAGCCTCATTTCGAATCAGGATGGTCTACTAGGAGGAATCAAGCTGTGGGCGGACAACGATGACAAACCCGTGTAGCGCGGCGGTTTGTCAGAATAAGAAATTGCTTCAGGATTCTATGAAACGCGCCGGATTATAGCCAAGACTCTTGGCGCAAAGATTGTGTGCAGTGGGTTTCGATTGCGGCTTACTGCACACATTCAGGCATCGATCTCTCGCATGAACTTACTGCTCGTAGTATTCCAATCCCAAATGGGTAATCAACTCTTCACCCATCACATGCCGAAGAGTATTTTTAAGCTTTATCAGCTGAATAAACAGGTCATGCTCGGGGTAGAGACCTTCCGCCGTTTGCGGAGCTTTGAAGTAAAAACTCAGCCACTCCTGGATGCCCGCTGCGGCGAGCTCCGGCGTGCGTTTGGCTAAGTCCATGAACAGAATGAGGTCTAGAGCGAGCGGCGCGGCCAGAATCGAATCCCGGCATAGGAAATCCACCTTGATCTGCATCGGGTAGCCAAGCCAGCCGAAGATGTCAATATTATCCCAGCCTTCCTTGTTGTCCCCGCGTGGCGGATAGTAGTTGATCCGTACCTTGTGGTACATGTCCGAGTAGAGGTCCGGGTACAGCTCCGGCTGAAGAATGTACTCAAGCGCGCCCAGTTTGGACTCTTCCTTGGTCTTGAACGACTCCGGGTCGTCCAGGACCTCGCCGTCACGGTTGCCCAGGATGTTGGTCGAGTACCAGCCGGCGACGCCGAGCATGCGCGCCTTGAACGCCGGGGCGAGCACGGTCTTGATGAAGGTCTGGCCGGTTTTGAAGTCCTTGCCGCAGATCGGCGTCTTCGTCTGCTTGGCCAGCTCCACCATGCACGGCAGGTCGACGGTCAGGTTCGGCGCGCCGTTCGCGAAGGGAACACCTTCTTTGAGCGCCGCATAGGCATAGATTTGCGAAGGCGCGATCGCCGGGTCGTCGTTGTTCAGCCCCTCCTCGAATGCGGCCAGGGTGGCATGCACCGCTGTCGGCTCGATGAAAATCTCCGTCGAACCGCACCAGATCACCACTACCCGCTCGACCGTGGCCGAGAACGCGGCGATGTCGGAGCGCAGCTGCTGTGCCAGGTCGCACTTCGACCGACCCTGCTTCACATGCGTGCCGCTCAGGCGTTTGACGTAGTGCTGGTCGAAGACCGCCGGCATGGGCTTGATCGCTTCGAGGAACGGCCGGATTGTTTCAAGGTGCGAGCGCTCCAGCACGTTCGCGGTGCTCGCCGCTTGGTACATGTTTTCGTCGTAGATATCCCAGCCGGTGAAGACGAGGTCGTTCAGATCGGCAAGCGGCGCGAAATCCTTGATGAGCGGCGAGTGCTCGTCGGTCCGTTTGCCGAGCCGGATGTGGCCCATCTGCGTCAGCGAGCCGATCGGCTTCGAAAGCCCCTTGCGTACCGCTTCCACGCCCGCGATCAAGGTCGTCGCGACCGCGCCCATCCCTACCACCATCACGCCCAGCTTGCCGTTCGGCTGCTGGGGCTTGTCCGTTGCTTCCATCTGCTTGTGCTTCCGTCCTTCGTGCGCGAGCCGCGCGGGGAGGCGAGCTTTGTAGCTGCCAAACTCACAGTCTCTCCCGGGAGCACGCATTTGGCAAGCGTCAGGCCGTCGCGGGCTCCCGGCTGCGCCGCAGGTGGCTCCAAAGAAACCATGCGATCCCGAGCAGAAGCACCAGTTCGACGCTGAGATGAAAGCGGTGGAAAATCTCCTTGAAGCGCGGGTCGTTGTCCCAGCGGTCCCCAAGTTTAGCGCCCACATACGCCAGAACAAAGCACCACGGCCAAGAGCCAACAAAGGTGTAGGCGTGGAACTTGAGCTGCGGCATGCGCGCGATGCCGGCCGGCAGCGCGATGAAGGTACGCACCACGGGCAGCAGCCGCCCGATGAGCACCGTCGCCGAGCCGTACCGCTCAAAGAAGCGGGTGGTGCGGTCAAGGTCCGCGCGACTGAGCAGGACGTAGCGCCCGTACCGCTGCACCAGCGGCCGACCTCCGTACGCCCCGATCCAGTACGCGACCGCCGAGCCCAGGTTGCACCCGAGCGCCCCCGCGGTCGCGACGCCCCACAGAGTGAGGTGGTGGAGGTACACCTGGTAGCCCGCGAAGGGCATGATGATCTCCGACGGCAGGGGGACGCAGGCCGACTCGATGCCCATCAGCAGCGCGACGCCCGCGTAGCCGGTCGCGCCGATGACGGCGACGATGAACCCCGCCAAAACCCCGATGATTTTCTCTGACATGCCCGCGCAGTATACCCTTTACTTATCGACCCCAGAGGAGCAAACCATGAGCCAAAACAAGAAAATCTCCGCCCGCAACCAGCTGCGCGGCACCATCGAGGAAATCACGCTCGGCGTGGTCACGGCGAAAGTGTCGGTCCGTGTCGGCGAAAACCTGATCGAAAGCGTCATCACGAAGCAGAGCGTGGAAGAGATGGGTCTGCAAAAAGGCTCGGAGGTGACCGCGCTGATCAAGTCGACTGAGGTTTTGCTCATGGTGGATTAACCTACAAGTAAGAAAAGCTAGTGTGCAGTGCGGAACAGCGTGCCTCATATAGCCTGGGTGAATGTGCTGCATAAAGTTACAATGCCTGACAACCGCGGGTATTTACTAAGGAGTTTCTTTTCGCTTTCATAGTAAGCAGGTGTTAGTGTGCCATCGTTGATAGAATTGTGAAAGAGGGGCACTCTCGTGATCGTCGCGAACTGGGGTCCCTCTACATCGTGTAAGCCTGGAGGCATAAATCCGTGGCCCAAAGATGCCAGCCAAGCTCTGCGTCAATTTTGTAGATACATTCTTTGTGCATGCCCACGCAGAACTCGTCGATCGATGTAGCTGTAGATGAAGCTGGGAAATCAAAAAGGTGAGCGCGGTCAATAACAAGTCCAGCTTTCCTAAGATTTATTCCGTCTAGGGCAATCCCAGCAAAACCCAAAACGATTTTATTGCTGCACGATTTAGAAATATTGGATACGACGGAGGCAATCGCTTCGCCCGTACCGCTCGGCAGATAGACGTCTTGGTGACAGAATAAGAGCCAAGGGTTTGCAGCCACCTGCGCTCCTCGATAGAACGCATCCGCAGCGGACGTCGCGTTACGGACTAGAAGAACCTCGGCCTGCATCTCCGACAACCCAGGCGATCTGAGAATGTTCATGCCGACTTGAGCTTCGTTTGTAACGGCCACAACAACACTGAACGGCTGAAGCGGCATCGTCACACAATCAGATCTTCTCTTGCTCCGCACGATCATCTGGTATGTCGTTAAATAATCTGTAGCGATTGATGCCGGTATTTCAAGAGCTGCGGCACTCGTAATCAGGTTTGCCGCGAAAGCCGGATTGTTGGTCCCGACAGCGTAAATATCCACAAAGTCAGGGATCCAGCCGCAATCAAGGAGCATTTTGAAAAGCGACGGTCGGGAGTAAAACCGCAGGTGGGTTCTATCAAGCAGGCCTTCATCATCATAGGAAAGGTCACCGTTCAGCATGCGTTCGAAGATGGAAATATGATTCATGTTAGGAACGCAGCACACCAGGGTTGTATCTGCCTCAGCAACATGCTTTAACTGCTGAAGAAGCTGTTCCGGGCGCTTTAGATGTTCCAGCAATTCCACAAAAACAATGCAGTCAAATCCGGAACCTACCCTGTCTAGATCTTCCTCATCCAGGTTCAAACAGAATGCTTGGTCAAGCTTAGTCGATGCGATCTCTACGGCCTTTGCGCTGATGTCGACACCGACCCAGTAGGCATCAGGGTGAGCTTGCTTATACAGCTCACCTAACTTACCTCCCGCACAGCCCAACTCCAGCACTCGGCGAGCCGGCGGAAGAGCTGCATATAGCTTTTCGTTTAAACCTTGGTAATACCCGCCTGGGGTTGACTCAATATGGTTGAGTTTCTTTGGGCTGAGGGAGACTCGCTCAGTCGTAGATAGAACGGAACCGGCGGTCATCGATCTGTAGCCTCCAACTCCCTAGCTTCTCGGTCCTTACTTGGCGTCTTGACGCCTAAGGTTAACTGCCGTTTCCGACTTTCGGGATGTTCTATGTGCGTAACTGCGAAATCTATCTCTTTCTCGGATAGCAGCTGCTTGCGCAGATGGACCCGCATCGAGTCCACCGCGCGCGGTGTGCGTACCAATTCTTCGCCCTCCATCTTGCCTTTCAGGCTTTCGCCCAGCGGGCTTAGGACGAAGTCGAGCTTCGCGATCGAGAACCGCGCGTCTCGCCAGCCCATGTACCAGAACCAATCCGTGTAGTAGAGCCAACTGCGCTCGTTAAAGGCCCGAACGTGCGTGGGATCCTGCCACGCGCCGCAGGACAGGTCGTATGGCACATGAATGTTGAAGATGCCGCCGGGACGGAGCAGGCGAAGAGCGGCGGTCATTGCCGCCGTGAGGTTCGGGATGTGCTCAAGCACGTCATTGGCGAGGATTTCGTCAAAGCAGCCGGGCTCGAGTGTGATCGTGCCGAACCGCTCCGTGTCCACCCGCACCGGTTCCGGCAAAGGCTGCGAAACATCGAGCACCGCATCCGGCTGCCAGTAGGTGTTCACGTCGATGTTCAGGCAGTCCGCGCGCCAATCTTTGCCGCTGCCGAGGTTCAGTCTGCGCGGAAAGTCCTGCTTCGGCGGCAGGGGGGCTTCCAGGCTTTGCAGGGCAGGCCGGAGCAGCTCCGCTTGGTCCTTTTCACGAAACAGCATCTGCGCGCGCAGCTCCAGCACCCGGCGCGCTTCCTCGTTGGCCAAGAACCTGAGGCAGCCCTCCACAAGCTGCTCATATAGGAAGACCGCGACCCCGCCGGCCAGCCTGCCCAAATCCGGCGAGGGCTCGGTCACCACCGCCTTCGCATTCGCGAGTAGGTACGATACCCGCACCAGCTCAAATACTTTGGACTCGTAGAAATGAACGTTCAGGACCACTTTTGATCGCGCGATCAAAGCGTCGCGCTCCGCCCCGTACACCCCGAACGCATGGCGTACGCGCACCCCCGCCGCTTCCAGCGCGAGCAGGATGTGTTTCCGCCGCTCGTTCACCGACCCGTAAAAGAGCACGTCGATATCCTGCTCGGCGGTGGGCCGGATGCGCTCGAGAATGGGCGCGAAGCCGATGGGAACTACCTCGATCGGCGCGATCTGACGCACCCGCGCCCAGTACGGCAGGTTCAGTTCAGAGTAGTCCCAAACCCGCACCCGCGAGGCCAGCGCGGGGTACCAGGCCGGCAACTCCGCACCGCCCAGCTGTTCCAAGTTGTAGACCACCGCGTTCGCGGGTAGCCCGAGCGCTTCGGCCTCCGGAAGCAGGTGCGCGCCCAATACAATATTGGTCGCGCGTGGGTCGAGCGTGTTCTCGGCTACAACCGCGGCGTGCCCGAGCGAGCCCAGCGCCCACTGCAAACCCTCGGCGACCTCGCGAAAGCACTCCGAATGGGCGTAGCCCGCGGGCCGAACCAGGACGATGTGAAACCGCTGCATGATCTGCTCCGTCCGGCCCAGTGTCCACCGGCGGACGAAAACCGGCAACGGTACGGAAGTCATGTGCGGGCCTACCGGGATAAACTGAAAAGGAACGGAGCCCGCCATGGCTGAAGCAGTCGCAATCCCGGAAGTGCCCACAGAAACGCCCATCGCCGTCGATGCTCAGATAGACCCCGGCGCGGAGTTCGCCCGGCGCGGGCAGAAAGCCGTACCCCGCCAGATCATCGGCTTCACCTTCTACAAGGTGCAGCCCGAGTGGCGCCGTCTGCCTGCCGCCGAAAAAGCCGACCACAAGCGTGAGTTCGCCGAACTTCTCCAGCGGTGGAATCAGCCCGGCCGCATGCTTACGCTCAGCTACTCAACCGTGGGGCTGCGCGGGGACTGCGACATGGTGCTGTGGACGATCTGCTACTCGGTCGACGACCTGAACCAGATGCGAGCGGAGCTGCTCGCGACTCCGCTCGGGGGGTATCTTGAGACGCCCTACAACTATCTATCGATGACCAAGCGGAGCCAGTACATCATCAGCGGTGAGGGAGACCAGACGGAATCCCGCACTAAGCTGCGCCCCGGCGGCCAGCGCTATATCTTCATCTACCCGTTCTGGAAAACGCGCGCCTGGTTCCTGCTGCCTCAGGAGGAGCGCCAGAGGCTGATGAATGAGCACATCCGCATCGGGCAGGAGTACCCGCGCGTTAAGCTCAACACCACGTACTCATTCGGGATCGATGACCAGGAGTGGGTGGTCGCCTTTGAAACCAACCATCCCGAGGACTTTCTTGACCTCGTCCAACGGCTGCGCGAGACCGAGATCAGCCCCTACACCCTGCGCGATACGCCTATCTTTACCTGCATTCGTATGACCCCTGAGGATATGGTGGCGCGGCTGGGATGATCCCTTTTGTTGACCTCCAAGCGCAGTACCGCGCCCATAAGCAGAACATCGACGCCCGCATTCATCAGGTCCTCGACCACGGCCAGTACATCCTAGGGCCGGAGGTCGGGGAGCTGGAGCAGCGCCTCGCGGCCCGGGTCGGCGTCGCGCACTGCGTCTCCTGCTCCAGCGGGACCGACGCGCTGCTGCTCGCGCTCATGGCGCTTGGCATCGGCCCGGGCGACGAGGTCATCACCACCCCGTTCACGTTTTTCGCGACCGGCGAAACGGTGTCGCTGCTCGGCGCGATGCCGGTGCTGGTCGACATCGAACCCGACACGAAAAACCTCGATCCCGCCTTGATTGAAGCCGCGATCACCCCGCGCACCCGCGCCATCCTGCCCGTATCGCTCTACGGCCAGCCTGCGGACATGGACGCGATCCGCGCGTACGGCATCCCGGTCATCGAGGACGCCGCGCAGAGCTTCGGCGCGCTCTACCGCGGGCGGCACTCCGGCTCGCTCGGTGCGATCGGCTGCACCAGCTTTTTCCCTTCCAAGCCGCTCGGCTGCTACGGCGACGGCGGCGCTTGCTTTACGGACGACGACACGCTCGCGGGCAAGCTGCGGCAGCTGCGCAACCACGGGCAGGAGGCGCGCTACCGCCATGCGGCCATCGGGATCAACGGCCGGCTCGATACTTTGCAGGCGGCGATTCTGCTGGCCAAGCTCGACGTCTTCGACCGCGAACTGGTCGCGCGGGGCGAGAACGCCAACCAGTACTCCGGGGCGCTGCTCGCGCTTGAAAAGAAGGGCAGGCTGCGGCTCCCGCAGGTCCGGCCCGACCGCACCAGTGTGTGGGCGCAGTACACGATCGAGGTCGAATACCGCGATCGGGTCGCCGAGTCCCTCCACGCGGCTGGGGTGCCCACGGCGGTTCACTACCCCGTCGCGCTCCAGCACCAGCCTGTGTACGCCTCCGGGGCGGCCCCGCACCGGGTTTCGGGCGCGCTCCCCATCGCCGAGCAGGCTGCCGCCCGGGTGCTGAGCCTGCCCATGCATCCATACCTGAGCCGCCCGGCTCTTGATCGAGTTACAGGTGCTCTTTCGCACATTCTAACCGCGTAAACCGTTCGCCCGGGAACAGGGACAAGCGTTTGATTACGTTCTCACAAAAGTGGTTTTGCGCGCGGCGGCACCGCGCGGCCCTAGGCGCAAGCTCCCGGACCGGGCTGCGTCCCGTTTTGGTGCATCCGCTAAGTGCAATCGAATGAATGCTTTAGAGAGCGCACTTAAACTTTGGTAAGAATCGCCACAGTAAAGGCCTTGCCAATCCCACTGCCGGGGAGGTAGTTTCTTATCCGCAATGGGTCGTGCCGCGTCTTGCCGGCCCGCTGTAGTGAGGACAAACGATTGACACATAAAGGCAGCATCGCAATTTTTCGTGAGGCAGCAGCACGACGCGCCCGCTTGGCCGCAGGGGTAGCCATGATGACCGGGTGCATGCTGCTCCCGGCCGCTCCCTTTGCCGCAGCGCAGAGCACCACCGCAGACATCCTCGGCACCGTGACGGACGCCGCCGGCGCCATTCTTCCGAATGCCACCGTCACCCTGACCAACCTCGACACCAAGGAAGTCCGCACCGCGCAGACCACCGGCGCGGGCGATTATGACTTCTCACAGCTTGGACCGGGTAACTATTCCATTGAGGTTAAGCAGAACGGCTTCAAGGCTTTCGAAATCTCGTCCATAGCGCTAGCTGCCGGCGACCGTGCCCGTGAGGACGCGAAGCTCGACGTCGGTTCCGAATCACAAACTGTGCAAGTGACCGCGCAAACTCCAGCATTACAGACCGATACCTCCGTTGTTCAAGAAACCGTAACTCAGCAGGCCGTCGAAGATCTCCCGCTCTCGGGACGTAACTACATCAATTTGGTTCAGATCACCCCTGGAGCAAATGAGGGTCCCGGCAATGGTTTGACATCGGGCCAACGCCCCGACGACCGCCGTCAGACCTCCGCAGTGGTCGCCAACGGGCAGTCTGAAATCCTCAACAATCAAACCGTGGATGGTCTCGACAATAACGAACGCATCATCGGCGGCATCGGCATTCGCCCATCCATTGAAGCAATTAAAGAAATTAATGTCCAGACGAATAACTATACTGCAGAAGTCGGGCGTACCGGCGGCGCAGTTATCAACATCATCACCAAGTCCGGCTCGAACGCGTTTCACGGATCGGCGTATGAGTTTTTCCAGAACGACGCTCTGAACGCGTTTTCCTACCAATTTGGTGCTAATAATCCCAAGCCGCGCCAGCGCCAGAACCAGTTTGGAGGTTCACTGGGTGGACCGGTCGTTAAGGACAAGGTCTTCTTCTTTGCGGCTTACGAGGGTTTGCGCCAAATACTCGGCGAGAACCCCTCAACCCAGCAAACGGTTCTTCCTTCCGAATATGCCATCCTGCATAGCGGCAATAACGCCGCTATCAGCGCACAGCTCGCGGGCGGTGCGGCCCTTGATCCCGCAGGTCTTGCCTATGCGCAGCTCTTCCCACTCGCGAATACTCCGCGCGACCCAACCAGCAGCACGCAAGGCTTCACAGCCTCTCCAAGCGTTGCCCGCAACTCCGACACATACGATGGCCGCGTCGATTGGCAGATTGACCAGAAAGATCTCATTTACGGTCGTTACACCTACAACACGGTCACGTATAACCGCCCGACATTTTTCCCAAATGTCGTCGAAAATGGCCTTACAGTTTCGCCGAGCGGCAACGTATATGACTTCGAGGGTGCAGCAAACGACGGCGCGCAAAACGCCCAAATCAATTTTGTCCGCACAATTAGCCCGAACCTGCTGCTGCAGCTCGGCTTTGGCTACACCCGTGTCAATAATCAATCGCTGCCGCTTAACAACGGTTTGGCTGTATCCAGTGCCTTCGGGATACCGAACATAAACATCAGCTCGGTGACTTCCGGCCTGAGCCCGGTGTTCCCGGGCGGCTATGGCAGTCTTGGTGATGGAAACTTCATCCCGATCATCAACGTAGATAACACCTTCCAGGAAAATGGGTCTGTAACCATCAATCGTGGCAAGCAGAGTATTAAGCTAGGTGCCGCTCTGATACGTCGTCAGGCTACTAACGTCCAGAACAACTTCGGTATTGGCAGCTATAGTTTCAACTCGCTTCCAGGTGCACAAAACGGTCTTTCGGCACTTCTGACAGGTCAGTTCAATAGCGTCGAGCGCTCCAACAGCCTTCTTCCCCCGCATTATCGCGATTATGAGCCAAGCGTGTATGTACAGGA
>CAXTUV010000013.1:0-1550 GCA_964247445.1 uncultured Acidobacteriaceae bacterium
AATGTAGCACGATAAGGGGCATTATCGGGTGCAATCCTGCACACCCCGGAACAGGGTTTCCGGCAGCTGTGCCGGAAAAGGGGTAGGCTCGAAAACAGCAATTCTGGAGGGTTTCGACATGGGCAGGCCGGTCGCGTGGCTCCGCGAACTCCCCCGGCTCCGCTCGGAGCTCGAGCGGAGCCGGGTGGAAACCTGGGCCCGGCACGATGTGGAGCGCCTGTTCTCGATCGGCCGCGTCCAAGCGCAAGCTCTGATGAAAGCCGTCGGCGGGGTCCAAGCCGTCGCCGGCGCGCACTTCGTCGAACGCCCGGCCCTGCTCGGCTTCCTCGACGAGCTGCTTGCCGCCCCCGTACCGGCGGAGGTCTTCCAGGCTCGGCTCCAAGCCCCCGAACCTGCGCCCCGGCGACGGCCGCTGCGCATCGCCCTGCCCGCGGACCTGCGCACCGCCATGCTCCCCGAGCTGCCCCCCAACATCCGGTTCGCCCCCGGCCGAATCGAGATCACCGCACCCACCGCCGAGCGGATGGCCGCGAGCCTGCTCGCCTTGGCCATGGTCATGCAGAACGACGACCGCTGGCGGGACTTGATCGAGCCGCCCGCCACGCCGCCCCCGGTGACAGGGGATGAGCTTGACGACTGGTTTCAGCACCTGCGCGCCAGGCATGCCAGTGTGAACACGGGCTAGGTTGGTACTTAAATTCGAACACCTGACCAGTTCCGAGCATTGAGCCAAAGCAAGAACAGCGACATTACCGTGAGCTGTTTACCTGTACAGGATGGCACCTATGAAAATAGGCCCTGATAATATCACTACGGAAGGAATACCTACAACGTATGGCGGCGTCCTAAGCCACTTGAGGCGGCCTCCGTTCTCTTGCTGGCGAGCTTCACCAATGAACAATGCAGCACTCGCCAACATGACGATCACTGTAATCGAATCGATGAGGGCTACTCCTGGTGCTTTGCTATTAGGGGGTGGCCCGAGAGGGACGAAATAAGCATAGAGGAATAGAACGCCAATACAGACTCCTTCTAGTGCAAACAGTCCCCACTTCGCCATAACACCCCTTTTCTGGCCTATCGATAGTTTCTCATCGAGCCTTTTGATAGCTGATTAAGGATAATAGTTAGGATTCAGCGGATCTGGAACTATCGTCACTGTCACTTTCTCTCTGTCCAGCGGTTCCGTATTAAACAGTTCAGTGAATGGATCATACCCCGATCTGACCTGACCATAGTTAGCCCCCGGCTTAGGGGTGAAGATGAACCTGTCTATAAGGCTGGGATTTCCATATTGACTGTACAAATCGGAGAAAAACCCCTTTGGTGTTATGGCTTTAGATCTTGTACGCCCAAGATCCCGAAGAAGTTTGCTACACGTTGTTGTGCAGTTGTTTGACAGTAGCCTGTAATCACCGTCCGGATGGTTCCTTATTTCTGCTATTACGGTCTGTGCTTCTTCGGGTGAAGTTTGTAGGGTAATACTGGAGAACTGTGCTCTTAACTGATCGGGCGATTGTATAGTTTCCAAGCCAAAATTGTCTACCGAT
>CAXTUV010000013.1:1650-17249 GCA_964247445.1 uncultured Acidobacteriaceae bacterium
ACCGATCAGCGCAGATGCTCTACTCGTTATATCGTAATCCGGCCCAAAGCTCTTTATTGCTGAGTCTCCCGTGGCTTGATTGTAGGCTAGCAGTATGGTGTGACCTAGTGAGCCTCTGAGCAAATCTGGAGCTTCGTAAAAAACTGTGATGTCCTTGCCATCCGGATCTACATATCTGATCGGATTATTTGCAGCATACGCGTATTTGTTTAGCGTGTTCGAAGGATTCATCATACGGTCGCCGGTGACGTTGATGCTGTCCGGCAAAGCCCATCGACTTACCGTTGAGGAGTAGTAACGCGCCCCGAACGAGTCTAGGTTCGATTCTTGATCACGCTTGGAATCCGCGTAATGCACTTCGGTAAAGTCGATTGATGGTGTGCAGCCTAAAGCCTCGCCGAAAGGCTGCGTTCCGCAGCTCTCGATCACATTTCCGCTTTGGTCGACGGTGTTGATCAAGGAGCCAATCTGGTCGGCGAGATGGAATACCGTGCTGCCCGCACCCGCCCCTGTGCCCGCCGTGTAGTCGGCCAGGTGCATGCCGTCACCATAAAGCGAGCCGCGCACCAGCTTGCCCGTCGTGTCCAGAATCGTCGCGAGCTTGCCGTTCATGCCATAAAGATACTCCGCTATGATCGTGCCGCCGTTTGAAGCCGCGATTCGCGTCCCGTCCGGTGCGTACTGATACTGGTACTGGCCGTTGACTCCATTAAGCCGGCCTTCCCCGTCGTAGCTGTAGTTATTGAGCCCGTCTGCGAGGATGTCTCCGGCCGCGTCGTATATGAAACCCGCATCGGTCGAGCCGGCTTGGCTGACCTGGTTCTGAGGCGTCATAGTGAGCGAGTAGGTATAACCTGAACCGGAGCTGACACCCCGAGAGGTCAGATTGCCCCAGTTATCGTATGCATAGACGGCCCCCGAGGAGGTCGAGTTCGCGGCCGAAAGAAGCCGGTTTAGCTGGTCTACCGTATATTGTGTAGGCCCAGTCAGCGAATCGTTAAGCTGGGTGATGTTGCCCGCCAAATCGTGCGCGAGCGTGGCGGTGCGCTGGCCAAAGCCTGTCACCAGCCCAAATCCCGAAACGGGCCAGCCGCGCGGCGAGTAGGTGTCGCCCTCGCCATAGACGCTGCCATAGCTGGCCGCGGTTTTACCCCCAAGCGGCGAGTACTGGAGCCCCGAAACAATCGTTGCGGGATGCGTTCCGTCCACGATGTCGGCCGTGCCGGTCAGGAGCCGCCCGGCGGTTTGGCCGCTTTGGGCGTAGCTCATGGTGAGCCCGCCGTAATAGTAGCCCGCGTTCGGTGCGGCCGCGTTCCGAGCGCTGTCCACTCCAAGGTCGGTGAAGGTGGGATTGCCCGCGAGATCATAGATCGCATGCATGTCGTAATGGTCATTGCTCGGGCAGGTGGATGGTGTGCAGATGGACTTCAGCGTCATCCGGCCCGCCTCGTCATAACCGTACACCTCGGTCGAAGAGCCGTTTGACGCCCAGGACAGGCGCCCGGCGAGGCTCGCTTGGCCGATCTGGTTCAGGGCCGCGCCGGGCGTCGCGGACGGGTAGGTCTGCGAGGGCAGCGACCAGCCCTGCTTGGGTGCGTCGTAGTTGAAGCTGACCGCCGGGGTATTGCTCGGGTCATTCGCGTAGCTCTTCGCCGAGAGGCGGTTGAGGGCGTCCCAAGTACTGCTCGTGACCACCCCCCGCGCATCTGTTTTTGTCTGGATGTTCCCATTCGCGTCGTAGCTGTAGGAGACTGTACCCGATTCTGGGTTCTTGACTGCTGTAAGCCGGGATAAGCTGTCATATGCGTAACGGCGCACACGCCACTGGCTCGAAGCGTCGCTGCTCGCCGGCGCGGAGCAGCCCGTGCCGGAGACCCCGCCGTGCTGCTCGACGCAGGTCAGATTGCCGAGCGCGTCGTAGGTGTAATCGCTTTCAAGCGTTGGCGCGGCATTGGGGGTGGTCGACCCCGGCTCTAGGACCTGCGTCAAACGGCCGAGCGCGTCATAAGTGCGCTTCCACAAGAATGCGTTCTCGTTTGTGTAGGTGACGGCATTCCCGTCGTAGTTCCAGCTTTGAATGCCCGTGCCTGCTTGTGCGTCAGTGGGATCGGTCTGCGCGATGGTGCGGCCGAGCGCGTCATAGCTGTATTTCGTAATGCCGTAGGTCGGATCACTTGTCGAACGGTATGGGGTCGAAACAGAAGCCACCCTACCGAGCACATCATAGTTTGTATCCAGCGTATCGGTACCGGAAGGGTCAGAGGTGACCTGGGCATGGATGGCACGGCCCAGACCGTCGTACATGGTCTTTGTCGTCAATCCAATCGGGTCGACAGTGGTGACCGTCGCCGGCGTGCTGCCGGATGCGGGCGCGTACGCGTAGCTCGTGTGCGCCTGCGCGCCCCCGTTCTGTGCTGAGGACGGCCCAAAGATGTCGGTCCTGCGGCCGAGGGCGTCGTAGTTGTAGCGCGTCGCCTTTCCATTCGGATCGGTGATCGAGGCGAGCAGGCCGCTGCCGCAGTCGTAGCTGAACTGCGTGGCCTGATTCAGAGGATTGGTCATCGCGAGCGGCAGCGACCCGGAGCACTGGTACGAGATCGAGGTTGCATTGTTCCGGGCATCGACGACCGAAGTCGGCTGGCCCTGGCCGTTGTATACGGTTTGTGTTTTGGGCGAGGCTCCGCCAACCAGTACCGTGGTTGCGGAGGTCTGGTTGCCAAGCACTCCGGCCGGACTGCCATTTCCCTCGTCATAGCCGTAGTCGGTTTCAGCTGCGGTCATGCCGCTGCCGTTCGTCATCACGGTCGATTTGACGGGATTGATCAGGTTGGCGGATAGATAGGCCGGAGCGGCCTGCCACTGGTATGTGGTGCTCGCTGTGTTGAGCAGCGGGCCGGGTGCGCCGGAGCCAGGCGCACCCCAACCGTAGGTGGCCACGCTCGCGGTTTGGCCCGTGGTGTAGCAGTTCTGATACTGGGTGGGGTTGTAGCCGCCCTGGCCGGAGCTTACATTCGGTAGGGTGCAGGTGCCGTAGTTCGGCACTGGCGTGACGACGGTTTTGCGCACAAGGCTGCCGCCCGAGGAGGGTACGGTCGTTTGTGTCGCTATCACACGGTCATACGCAATGTACCCGCTTGTACCCGATCTGCCGCCCCAGCCTTGCAGAGTGTACTGGTCGGTTTGAAGCGCGGTGCCCGCGCCCGAGCAGCTCCGGTCCGCCGTTGCATCATGCGGCCCGCACCCGCTATAGGTGACGCGCTGCTCTTCAGTCAAGCCAAATACTGGGTTTCCAGCTTGATCCGTGCCGCCGCCAAGTTGGTGCTCCACATCGTTGCCGGCCGGATCAGTCACTACGCTCCAAGCCGGGTAATTCACGTAAACTCCGCCTGCCGCGTTTTGCGCCAAGGGGATTGGAAAGTGGTAGGTCCAGGTCTGAACGGGCTGACCGTTGCCGGGATTGAAGGTGCGGCTCTTGAGCGCGCGCGATACGGGCGTGCTCGGGCTACCGATGAAGGGCACGGTCTGCCAGGTATAGCTGATCGTGCCGCCGGTAGGCAGCGAAATAGAGTTGAGCGACAGGTACTGGTCGTAGCCGAACCGGTAGGAAGTGCCGTCCGGAAGCATAACGGCGGTCAAGAGCGGCGGAGTGGTCCCGCTCGCCTCCTGGATACTTCCAGCTGGGTAGTGCGTGTCGCCCGTAGCAGCGCCTGCGTTGAAGGCGGTGCTGTAGCTTACCGGCGTGTAGCACAGGTAGTAGTTTGCCGTGCCGGAACCGGAGGTTGAGAAGCTCGGCACGGTCCACACGCGCGCAGCCTGCGTGCCTCCTGGACAGGTCGTATTCGCAACCGCAGTGGCTATGCCGGGAATCGGATCGAGCCCGGTGATCGGCCAAGAAGAGGCCGTGCCGTTGGCCGTACCCGGCCCGGTATAGCTGCCGGGAACTATGCGCCCCGCCGTATCGTGCCAGCCGTCGCGGCCGAGCGTAATGCTGTTCCCTTGCAGGTCCGCGACGGTTTCCTGGTTGCTCGTGCTCGTTGGAATTGAGTAAAGCTCGCCGTCAGGACCGGCAATCACCTGACCATTGCTGCCAGGCTGCACAAAGTTGAAACCGCTGCCGTCGGTCGCCAGGTAGTTGCTTCCTGAGGAGTTCGAGTTGCATGATTCGCTGGTGTTCGACTCCTGCGCGTTCTGATTTTGCGAGTCGCCGTAAATGTGCTGCGAATTGTCCGGCGTACGCACCCAGTAGTTGTTGCTGGTCGTTGTAATCGTGCAATATGCGTAGGGTTCAGGACTGTCCGTATGAACGGAAGTGAACGTGTCAGTGCCGAATGTCAGGTGTTGATCCCGCGCCACGTATGCGCCCACCGCTGCGGTCGGCACGTCCGGTGTAGTGGAACTCGGGATGTAGGTCCACTGCCCCGAGTAGTTGTATGTGCTCGGGTCCTGCTTGAACTGGCTCAAATACCACTGCTTATCGTTGTAGTAGATGTTGAAGTTGAGCCGCAGCACATGGCCCCGCTGCGGGTAGCTCAGCAGCGGCAGGCGCAGAAATATGTTGCCGTTCTCGAAGTTCACATTGTCGATGCTGGTCGCGTCGTACTTGGCCAGAGGCGAAGCGCCCACGGCTGTGTCTGACGTATAGCCAGCCTGCGCGAAAGCGCAAGCTGCGGTAAGAGCGGGAGCGGCAAAAGCGGCGAGAAGCGACAAGACACGGGGGCGCGGCGGCGCGCACGGAAGGGCAAAGCGCATCGGAACCTCAAAGGCAAATGAATTGAACAGAACAGCGCGGACTCGTGTGCGAGACCGGTCTAGGTGGGGCGCGGCGGAGCCGCCAGGCAGGTACGGATTCGTTTAGGCATAGGTGTCCTGACATGCAAAATCTGCATGATTGCCGAGCCGAGGCGTAAGCCTCGCTGGTAATGTTCTCAGGTCGTTACTGACTCTAAAGTGGTGCCGCTTTCGGCGTCTAGGGCGGATTTACTCGAAAACAAGAAAAATTTTCAGGGTGGGAAAAAAGTTGTAGATCGGAGCAGGAAGTGGGGTGAAAACTTGAATTCAAGGAGTCGCCAGTGGATCACCGCCACCGATAGCAGTCCGCCCTGGGCACCCGGTCAGTAGGCACGAAGCGGCAGGGACCAGTCAGGTCCGGGGCCGCCGGAGCCGAACGTGCGGTGGTGGCCGGCCACCAGGTACAACTCGGCAGGACTTTCTTTGCATTGCTTGCAGCGGAGCCGCGGAAGAGCGTCGGCGAAGGTCCGGTTGCCGTGCCGACTCGCCATCAGCTTGCATGGATACATGCTGGACAAGCCGCAGCCGCAACGCAGCTCGATCGAGCAACCCGGCCAGTCCAGGAGCCGGTGATTGCGGTTCCACTGCGGCACATGCAGCGCTTCGCCCGGCACTGGGGGTTGCGGATTCATGCCCGCCTGCCGCCCTGGATCAGCTCCAGCGGCTTGCGGCCTTCGTACACCTCGCTCGGGCGGTACTGCCGGTGTTCTCGGCAGCTTGGGCAGAGCACCGCAACCGGATTGTCCGGGATCGAGCGGACGCCGGCCGAGATGGGCCGTTTGCAGCCCTTGCAGGCCACCAGCAGGGCAAGGCGGGTCGGAGCACCATGGAAGCTCATGCGAAAGAGCCTAGGCGAACAAAGGCGAATTACAAGCTAAATCGTATGATCCCTGTACTTTGCCCCTCGGGTACCCTGCCCCTCCTCCATGCGGGTGTGGTGCGGTTACGAGGGTTGTACAGTAAAGGGCAGTGCTGGCAGTTGCCTGGCAGAAAAGCTTACGGGGATGCAGACCTGAGACCGACGTTGCCCTGAAAAGCAACAGGCCCCGGGTAGTGACCGGGGCCTATCTCAACTGCTAGGAGGTACCCATATGCTGAAGCTGAGCATCCGGGTTCACTTCGTGTTCCAGCCAAGTCTGCGCTGGTTCGCCGCTCTTCTTCCATGGCTTAAGGGCTAGGACGAAGCGCTTTATCGATCCCATGCTGTCTGCCAGGGCAGCATGAGGTCTGTGAAGATGCTACACCCGCATAGACCATACGCACACGTTTCTCACGCACGCAGCAGTGCCGGCAAACCCCTCAGAAGCCTGCGCTTTTACCCTTACTCTCATGTGCGGCCGCTATTACCGCGACTTTGACATCCAGCAGATGGCCGAGCAGTTCCGCGCCGAGCAGGCCGAAGGCGAGCTGCTGCCTTCCGCCCCGGCCTACAATATCGCACCCACCACCACCCAGCCTGTCATCCGCGAGGCCCGCGACACCGACCGGCGCGAGATCGTGCGGATGCGCTGGGGGCTGGTCAGCCGCAATAGCGCCGGGCCCGAGGCCAAGTACACGACCTTCAACGCTCGCGCCGAAACTATCGACAAGAGCCCGCTCTGGCGCACCCCTTTCCACCGCCGCCGCTGCCTTGTGCCCGTGTCCGGCTACTACGAATGGCGCAAATCGGACAAACTGCCTTTCCGCTTCTTCCTGCCCGACGAGCCTGTCTTCGTCCTCGCCGGCATTTGGGACGCCTGGCAGAACCGAGTGGACGGTTCCTGGCTTCAGTCTTTCTCCATTATCACGACCGAAGCAAACGAGCTGATGGCACCCATCCACGACCGCATGCCCGTCATTCTCCGGCCCACGGACTACTTTCGCTGGCTGCGCCGCGACGACCCGGAGCGACCGCCCACGGACTTGCTTCAGCCCTACGAAGCGGACCGCATGGCGCTCGCACCGGCCCACCCCAAGGTCGGCAACGTCCGCAACCAAGGGGCGGAAATGCTCAACAGCCTGTAAGCGCGAGAGAGCACACCCGGTTCCCGCCTCCTTAATAGCAGCTCGGGTTACCCCTCTATCGCCGTCGCTTGGCGCGCCCTAGACTCCGGGCTGATGGCAAGCCCTCCGCGCCGAGGCGCGCCCCAGACCGAGTTGCGCTTCCTTCAGCCCATGGAGTGCCTTCAGGTCTCCAGGCTCCCTGAAGGGGCCGATTGGACCTACGAGGTCAAGCTGGACGGCTACCGCGCGCAGGCGCTCTGCTACGGCGGGCAGACCCGCTTCCTTTCACGCAACGGCAACAACCTCGGGCTGCGCTTCCCCGCGCTCCTCGAGGAGTTGGCCGCGGCCATGCCCGAGGGCTCGATCTTGGACGGCGAGCTGGTCGCGCTCGACCATACAGGCCGGCCCAGCTTCAACTTAATCCAGAACTCCGGCTCCAGCGGCGCGCGGTTTGTGTTCTTCGCCTTCGACTTGCTGCTGCTTGCCTGGGCCGACCTCACAGACAGGCCGCTGGGCGCGCGGCGCGAGCTGCTGCGCCATGCGCTCCGGTCGAGCGAGGGCGTACAGCTTTCCGCAAACTTTCAGATCCCAGCAGCGCAGATGTTGGAGCTGGTCCGCGAGCAGGGCTTAGAGGGCGTCATCGCGAAGCGCTTGTCGAGCACCTATGAGCAAGGGCAGCGCAGCGGCGCGTGGGTCAAGGTGCGGCTGGAGCTTGCGCAGGAGCTGGTCATCGCAGGCTGCACGCCCGGCGCGCACGGCTTCGATGCCGTTCTGGTCGGCTTCTATCGCGGCGACCAGCTTTACTTTTGCGGAAGCGTCCGTAATGGGTTCATGCCAGCGAGCCGCCGCGCGTTGCACGCTCGGCTCGCACCGCTCAGAACCGAGGCGTGTCCGTTCGTGAACCTGCCGGAACCGAAGCTCGGGCGCTGGGGTCAGGGCTTAACCGCCACCAAGATGAAGAACTGCCTCTGGCTGCGGCCGGAGGTCGTCGCACAGTTCCGCTTCCAGGAGTGGACCCCGGGCGACCGGCTGCGTCACCCGAGCTTTGTCGGCATCCGCGAGGACAAGGAGCCCCGCTCCGTGGTCAAGGAAGGCGAGGCCGCGCCGGTTGCACGCATAGCTCCACAGGGCGTGAGCGCGGGCCGGAAACAACGCCTGGCGTGACGCCTTTTCTACCGCTTCCGCGCCGGACCCGAACCGGCTTCAACCCCGCCACGCCGATTTCCCCAGGCGCGCGCAAGGGCGTACCCTTCGGGTTTGGTTCCCCACTCTCGTCGAGGGCCAATTCCCATTGGCAACGGAGACTGCCCAAGTCAAGGGCGCTTCCTTCTTGCTCCCAATGGTCGCAGCCCGGCATTCCCTGCCCTACCCGCGATCAGGCCGCACCTCGGACTTTAAGCCGCATCCCTTCACGCTGTTGGCAGTACGCCACAATGCGGAACAGGTTGTTGGCCTGCGGGTTCCCCGATGGGCCGAACATGCGTTGGATACCTTTTGGACAACCCGAGGGATACGGCCAGCCGGGTGAAACCCACGGTCGCATTGATTTAGTTCCTGAGCACGGCTTTTCCCGTTGCCAGGTCGCCCCCGATCATCAGCTCGACCGCATGGCGCAGCAGCTCGCGCCGAAATTCCGGGTCAGCCTTTGCGCGCTCCACCACAGTTTCCCGGAGGCTTTTTGTGAGCGGCATCTCCTTCTCCTTTCTTTCCTTGTACTCCGCCCACAACTCTTGAGCAGCTTCGATGTCCTTTGTTGGCGTTTATTCGCCCACGGCAAGCAGGATAACCAGCACTTCCCCCGTCCTTGCCGAAATAAAGCCGATAGCCCGGTCCAAAGTTCAAGCGGCTTTCAACCACCCCAGCGCCGACACCCTTCACGGTCGAGAAATTGCCTTCTCCACCGAAGCGTCAAGTCCGAGGAGTCAGTCTCCGAAGACGTGGTGCCCCTATTTTGTCGATGTACTGGCGAGCCACAACTATGCCACGATGGTATCCCACGAGACACCAACGTTCGATACAACGCTATTGCTATAGAAATCAATTTGTATATTTATCAGTTCCTGTTTATATGGATGGTACGTTATGTATTTGGACGTCGCCGTCACCGAGCGCGAGTACCGGGCCTTCTAAGCCGCTACGCCTTCCTCAACGCGGAACTGTTCGCCGGTCCTTACCCTCCTGTGCTGGTCACCTTGCAGCGTCATTCCAAAGCCGAGGGGTATTCGTGCCGGATCGCTTCGCCGGGCGGGTCGAGCGGATCACCGCGCACAAGATGGCTTCGAATCCTGATGTGTTCACGGGGGAGGACCAATGAGCCGATCCCTGTCCAACTTCGCGCACGAGATGACTTATATCTAGCAGCAAATACACGGCAGGGTGCCCCGCCGGGCCGAACATGATAACCAGTGGATTATGAAGATGAAGGAGGTTGGCTTGCAGCCGACAACCACAGGCGAGCCGGGCGGCAAAGAGGTCGGCCAGAGCATCACGCACTACGTTTATACCGGAGGGGGCATACGCGCGGGCTTACGTGAAGCTGGCCGCCAGCGACGTCCAGCTTAACTGGCAGTCCCACCCGTTCAGCCCAACACCGATCTGATCTGCGGAGAATGCTACAAAGCCAACGGAGAATCTTTATTATGTGGCCGAGGATCAGGTTTAGGACGGAGCGTTTATATTTACTTGTCTATTATAGGAACAGAGCATTATATTGCTATAGGAATTAGATTGTATGGAACGCAATGTCTAAAGGGATGAGCGACATGCACGTACTGTCAGTTGTCGGCCAGAAGGGAGGCAACGGCAAAACCACGACGGCGCTGGGCTTGGCGGTGGAAGCATCCGCCAAGGGCCGGGCCGTTGCCGTGATCGACTTGGACCCGCAAACAACCGCGACCAACTGGGGCGACCGACGCACGAAGGAAACGCCTGCGGTTGTGTCGTGCCAGGTCTCGCGTTTGAATAAGGTACTGGAGGAGGCGGCCCGACAAGGCGTGGACCTCGCCATCATCGACACACCCGGCAAGAGCACCGACGCGAGCATTGCCGCGACAAAGGCGGCCGATTTTGTCCTGATGCCCATTCAGCCGCAGATGTATGACATCGAGACTCTCCGCAACCTGAAAGAAGTTCTCATGCTGGCCGGCAATCCGCCCGCCGCCGTGCTCGTCAACCATGCTCCCGTGCAGGGAAAGCGGCACACCGAAACCCAGGAAGCCGTTGCTGCCCAAGGGTTCACTGTCTCCCCAATTGTGCTTTTCTCGCGCGTGGCTCACGGAGACGCAGGCAACATCGGCCAGAGCGCCGCCGAGTTGGAACCAAACGGCAAGGCGGCACAGGAGATGGCCGCGCTTTATCGCTATATTTCTATAGCCCTCAAGAAAGGTCGCCATGAAGAAAAGCGCATTAGCCGCAGGGCTTAGTGCAGCAGCAGGGAAGCAAGTGTCCGTTGCTGCCGAAGTTCCGCCCATCCTTAGAAAAGGAACAAAAGCCGCATCTAAAACAGTTTTGGTGGGAGCCCATTACCCACCCGAGGTGCGTCGAACCCTATTGCTGGTGCGGGCCGAACGGGAAAATGAAGGCAAAAACTTGAAGGCGCTCTTGGGAGAAGCCATCAATGATTTGTGCGCCAAGTATGGGAAGCCTCAGCCGTATACGGAAGAGGCTTAGTCTTTCAAGACGGCGCATCCCACGCACAAGACTCCGGCGAAAATATCACCCAGCCTGTTTACTGATTACCGCCGCTTTTTCTGCTGCCCAGCTTGCTCCAGGTAGCAGTGGTTAAACTCGCGCTATACCTTTAGCGCTATAGTGCTTAATTTATATAGGACTATAGGTCTGTAATTGATCCCGAATTGCACCATTCTTTGTGTAGTATTCGGTCTAATGAGAAGCCCCCAGCGCAGACACATTGAGGGCTTCCGCGCACTCCCGCCGAAGCGGGGCGCACCACATCCGAAGGAGTCGGACGCTGTGGCAAGACTACCGCAAGATCACCTCATCGGGCTTGTTAAGGGAACCCCCTCAAGGCCACCCGGGGAGCTTACAAGCATCCACGACATTCTCAGCAGCCCAAAACAGAAGGCCCGCGCCGCCGGGGAGCAGGGAAGCGCGTTGCCGGAGACGACGGAAGCCGCGCCGCAGGCCGCACCACCCAAGAAAACCATATCGGTGCGCAAGCAGCGCTCCCATGCGGCCACATCCGCCGACATCACGCTCCAGCCCCCCGACAAGCATGCGAACGGTGATGTAATCGGGTTCACACCCTACTTCACAACGCAGTTCGGGCTTCCGCACAGCCCCGTCAAGGGCAATCTCTGGCAGCGCAAGAACGGCAACGAAACACTCACGGTTTACAGCGATTGCCAGTACGGACTGCCGTCCGGCAGCAAGCCTCGCCTGCTGCTGGCGTGGGTGGCGACTTGGCAGGTCCGGCATCCTAATGCCACCGTGATCGACCTAGGGAAGAACGTTTCCCGGTTTCTGGAGCGCGAGTTGGAGCTTCCCAGAACCGGCCGGTACATTAAGGACGTCCGGCTGGAGATCATCCGGCTGTTTTCCGCGACAGTCTCTATCGTTAAGGACGAGCCGGACGTTGTTTACGACCGAAAGAGCACCCAGCTTTCCGAAGACATGGTGCTGTGGGGTAGCCCGAAGAAGATCGGGCAGGATTCCCTTTACCCTTCGTACATTGAACTCAGCCCCAAGTTCCGCGCCAGCATCCTTGAGCAATCCGTGCCGTTCGACCTCCGGGCACTTTCCATCCTCACCCCGTCCTCGCTAGCCATGGATTACTACCTTTGGCTCACCCGCGTCATGTTCAGCCTCAGGAAGTCCCGCCTCGTACCGTGGAAGGCCCTGCACGACCAGTTCGGCTCACAATACGACTGGAAGAACAAGGTCAGCCGATTCAAGTTTCGAGCTCACTCCAAGAAGCAAATCTGCGACAGGGTGCGGCTGGCCTACCCCGATCTCCGGGTGAGCTTTCCCGATGACGAAGACGGCATCATGCTCCACCCGTCCCCAACGCCGGTACCACACGTCCCTTCCAGCTAAAGTCTGTGCGGAGGCAAGTACTACCGCCGACATAAACGCGGGTGACTATGTCTGTTCACTGCGGACATAGTCGCTGCTGACTATGCAAAATAAACCGCCGCCAGCCCTGAAAACTCCCTCCCTGATTCCACACACAGGCCTGCGGATCTGGGATGTTCTTGCGTACATTTGGGAAACCAAATAAGCGTACATTTGGGAAACTGAAGCGCTGAAATCTGCGTACATTTAGGAAACTTCCACAGGATTTTTGCGTACATTTAGGCGACCAAGCAGGGCCTAAGTTGTTGATTTAATTCAGGATCGGCTTTCTAGGTAGTAAGTACTTCCTATAGTTAATACAAAAGAATAAAAAGAGCAGCCTGTAGTTGTTCCGGTGGATCAGAGGAGAACAGTCCAAAAGCGAAGAGCGAAAAGCAAAACCTTTCCTCATAAAGGCAAATCAAAGGCGGGAGATACGGCAGGGGAGGAGACTAGCCCGTAATCGAGCAGAAACAGCCCCAGGAGCGTACAGCGGTCGCACAATGAAGGTCTGAACACCCCTAAGTGCTCAGCGCCTGATAAAGCGCCCTGACAGCGCTTTTATTTTTCGCACATGCCCGGGTCATGCCGCCTTCCGTCCATGTGCCCGCCCTCACCCGCTTCATGATGGCCGCGCTGATCGCTGCCATCTGTACCGCTGTACTGCGCGATTCGAGAACCGAGAATGGAGCGGCGCGGCCTCGTCCAGGATGGTCGCCGCAATTGCAAACAGCTTACGGCTCGCACGACCACAGCCCGGATGTTCAGACCGGGTCAGGAGGTGGGCTAGACGCGCTTTTCTTGCGGGAACGTGCAGACTTCATAGCATTCGTCGGCATTCCTTCGAGCAGGTCACACGGGGTGACGCCGAGAGCAGCGGCGACATCAAATAGTGTGTCGGTCGTGATATTCGCGCCCCGCTCAACCTTGCTCCATTGCGAAGAGTGAATCCCGGATTCGCGGATCATCTCGAACTGTGTGGCGAAGCGTTGCTGGCGAAGCTTTTTTACGCGCTCCCCAAGCAGCTCATAGCACCTTTTGCGTACCTCCGGGTCCATCATCCGGCAATGTTCTTTCGCATATGCAGCGGCCTCGCCCCAAATTGACAGGATCATCAATAAAAACGCCACTGTAGCGTATTTCGGATGCTGGGGGTAACCCCCTTGACGGCGCGGGCGATTGTCCGTTAGGTTTTCCGCTATTCCTTTCATTGACAATATGACCAGCCAAACTCTTCCGCCTAGCAGCGGCAGCCGCATGAACATTGATCGAAAACGTATTACATCGTAAAACGAGTGTTTTTCACGACTCGCTTGACAACGTAACCGCCTAGGGTTACTACTTTGTGCATTGCACTTGCGAAGTGCGAAGCAACGCGCCACCGACAACCCACAAGCCCGAGAAATGGAGCCAGACTTCATGCGCAGACCCGTGTTTTTTTCACTCACCAAACAAGCCGACGGCACCCGCTGCGGCCTCACGGCCGTCGAGCGCGGCCGCGCCGCCAACCTCGCATCGCTCGCCCTGCTCGTTCTCGCGCTGCCGGCTTTGGCCCAGGCCAGCCCATTCGACGGCATGATCCAGAACGTCGAAACCCTGTTCACCGGCCCCATCGCCACCGCCGGAGCCGCGATTGCCTGTGTCATCGCGGGTATTGCCTTCGCCACGGGTGAGCCCGGAGCCAAGCGCAACGTAGCCGGCATCGCTTTCGGGGTCGCCATGGCCATCGGGGCGGTGAACGTCGTGAGCTGGCTGAGCGCGTAGCAGGGAAGAGGGGCCGATGAGTGAACCACGCCGTAACCGGGTCTACAAAAGCCTGCATAAGCCCCTCACCTACATTGGCATCGAGCGCGGCATGTTCATCCTTGCCGCGACTGCCGCCATGGCCACGTTTCAGGTATCGCACTCGCTGCTCGCCGGGCTGACCATGTTCTCCGGCTGCGCCGGCTTCGGCTACTGGGCCACCCACAAAGACCCGGCGTTTCTCAAAATCG
The DNA here is from genome assembly GCA_964247445.1 of uncultured Acidobacteriaceae bacterium. Classification (GTDB taxonomy): domain Bacteria; phylum Acidobacteriota; class Terriglobia; order Terriglobales; family Acidobacteriaceae; genus EB88. Next base: position 15,489 of record CAXTUV010000013.1, read on the forward strand.
TGCTCAAGGCGGACCGGTTCCGCCGCCGCTACGACGCGGCCAAGCAGCAGGTGCCGAAGGTAGAGATCCGCTAGATGCTGAACCTCGCGAAGATCGTCAAGCCGTGGAAGGAAGCCGGAGCGTTGAACGCACAGCTCGCGCCCTACGGCTTCTGGGACGGGCACACCCTGCTGACCAAGAGCGGCGACCTCGCCGTCATGCTTCGGGCCGGGTGCGTCGATTACGAGTCGCTCGACTCCGCCGGGCAGGAGTACGCGGTGCGCCGGATGGAGTCGGCCATGAAGGGGTTCGATCCGGGCTTCCACATCTACCAGTACCTGTTCAAGCGCAGCCGGCCCGACATTCCGTTCACGAACTACGGCGACCCCATCGTGGACATGGCGGTCGGGCAGCGGCGCGACTACTTCGCCGCCAAAGCCGACCGGCTGTACGAGATCGAGATCGTCTACGTCCTCCTGCTCGAAGGGCCGCCCGACGGCTTCAGCGATTGCCTCCGCGTCCAGGTAGTCGTTCTTGTTGGTTTTCACATAAGGCTTCACGTACTGCGCCGGCATCAGCCTGGCATCGTGGCCCTGATCCCGCAAGGCGCGAGCGAGGCAATGGGCTCCCCCGCAAGCTTCCATCCCGATCAGCATCGGCTTGCGCGCGGCCGTGTAAAGCAAGAGCTGGCTCCGCGAAAGCTTTTTGCGGAGCACAATCGCGCCCGCGGGGCTGAGTCCAATGAGGTGAAAAGCAGTCTTACTCAGGTCGATGCCAAGCGTTGCGATCTCCATGATGCAATCTCCTGCCAGCCAAGATAGTCCGTCGGGTGTGGACACAGGCGGCGGACCATTCCAATAGTGGGAGCGCGGCGGGCGCTACCGCCGGGCTTCCAAGGGCGGTGGGAAGGTCGGAAACAGCCGTACCGTTTTCCGAGCTTTCCATGGCTCGGCATTTACATGGCCTGCTCTCCTTTTCCGAGCAGTGAATCGACGCAGGCTAGGAACGTTGTTTTGTGTGAAGCTAGGTGTCACTTCAAAAGTTCTAAAACGTAGTCCATCGGGATTGCCAGGGAGTAACCAGAGTTGGTCTCAACCTGCATAGCCAAAGTTTGCGAACCCGCTTGTTGTATGAACGGTACGTATTGATCAACGACGCCAATGATGCTCAAATAAGTGCCGAAGGCTTGCCGATCAATTTCTAGAACAGGACCGCCACTATTACCAAAATAAACGGGACAGTCCAATACGAGAAACCGCTTTATGGGATTGGTTCCCGCAACGATTCCTTTCCGTAGAAGCGGGCGTGTAGGATCAAGTTGTGCTGATTGTTGTAGCCCAAGCGATGTTGGATATCCAAAAACCATCACGTCATTTCCTGTAAGCACCTGATTGAAAGTTCTTAGGCTTTTGATGTCTACTGCTAAAAAGCCTGCTTTTGAGGCCGAAGTAAGGGTGGCCCCTTCAATAGGGGTATTGAAAAAAGTTCCAGGAGTCGCCTGCGAGGTAACATCAAACACCTTCACTGCGACTACGTCTGCGGTAGAATGTAGGTGCACATTTAGCTTGGCTTGAAGAACGGGCAGATTCAAACTTACGACGTTCTTTACTGAGTCTGTAAGGTCCTTTGAGTAGGAAACGAGTACTGCTGTAGGAGCGTACGGCTGCTGCGTTGCTGGGTTAAATAGCACGTGTTTCGCGGTCACAAGAAATATTGCTTTATTTGTGTTGACATAAAAGCCAGACCCGGTGCTGTTCCCAATAGAAACAAAGACTGGGTATG
>CAXTUV010000014.1:0-17217 GCA_964247445.1 uncultured Acidobacteriaceae bacterium
GGCTGCCATAGCGGTGGTTTTCTGTTGGTACTTTCGTTGGTATATCTGCATGAGTGGAAACGCAAAGCATTCATTTTGGGAGCTTTGCGGATGCAATACGAATCCCTGTCTCGCAATTCAGCACGGATGACGCGGTATTTGCCTCCAGAGGAAAATACCTGTGAAGTCCATCTCTGTACGCTACTTTCTGCGGGTCCGCCGCCCCTGACGACCGTTCTTACCTGCAACCTGCCCTTTGCCGCCAACAACCGCCTGCGCCCGCAAGTCCGCTCTCATTAACGGGCAGCCGCAGCAATGCCCGGGATCAGTGTCTGAACCCCGGACGCACTTACGCCTATGTGCGATCCCGCTCCAAATACCCGACGAAATGAGCGTAGCATCCGTCAAGGTACGCGTGAGAGAAAGCGGGAACCCTTGCCACCTACCCTTGATGCCAGCTTTCGCCCGCCGTTTTCGCGGCCCATTCGCCGTTCCCTGATCGCCCTTGCTTTTCTTGTAGTTCTGCTTTTGTTCTTCGGGCAAACGCTGCTGTCGGAATGGGTCGATCTGCTTTGGTTCGAATCGCTCGGTTTTCACCAGGTATTTTGGACGACGCGGTTGTGGCAGGCCGGTGTGTTCTTATCGTTTGGGCTCCTGACCTTTGCGCTGCTGTACAGCGCCTTTGCCGCGCTGAAGCGAGCCCATCGCTTCGACCTTCCTGACACACGGAGCCTGGTGCTGGGCGAACAGACGTTGCATTTGCCCGTGGAGCCGGTGCTGCGTTGGTTGGGGCTGGTCGTTTCGGCGCTCGTCGCGTTTTTCAGCGCGAGTGCAATGGCCGACTCATGGCAGACGTTCGCACTGGCGTGGAATGCACCGAGAACCCCTGCGGGTACCAACGATCCCATCTTCGGCAAGCCGCTCAGCTTCTTTCTCTTTGCCCTGCCCGCCTGGCAGCTTCTGCAGGGTTGGCTGCTGGCGCTTTGCTTCGTGCTTTGCGCCGCGGCGGTGCTGTTTCTGGTGCTCACTGCGGGAGCGCGCGCCATGCGCAAGGGGCGCTTGGATTACGGTTCCTCTCCCTGGCGGGCAATGTCGATCGCGCTCTCAACCCTGCTGCTGGCTCTGGCCGCCGGCGTATACCTGGATCGCTTCGATCGGCTGTTCGAGCACCACACTATTTTCGACGGGGTGACTTACACGGATGCGCACGTCACGCTGGGCGGGTTGCTGCTCGTTTGTGCGGCGCTGGTGCTTGGGGCGGGCATCGCCGCGACGGCTGCGGCACGAAACGCCGGGGGCCTGCAGCTTGCCTTCGCCGTGGCTCCCGCGGTGGTCTGCTATTTGCTGGTCAGCCTTGTGGGCTGGTATGTCAGCGGCTTTATTGTCAAGCCGAACGAGCTGGTGCGCGAGACGCCCTACATTGCCCACAACATCGCGCTGACAAGACAGGCATTTGGGCTGGATCGCTTCAACCGGCGGGAGTTTCCTGCCGAGACGAGCATCGCCGCCGCTGACGCCGCCAACAATCAGCCAACGCTGCAGAATATCCGGTTGTGGGACTGGCATGCTTTGCGGGACACGTTGCGTCAGGTGCAGGAAATCCGCACCTACTACGACTTTCCCGATATTGATATCGACCGCTACCAGATCAACGGGAGCGAGCGGGAAGTCATGCTCGCCGCACGCGAGCTGAACGTGGATCAACTGCCCGTCAGCAGCCGCAACTGGATCAACGAGAAGTTGATCTACACGCACGGCTACGGCGTGACGATGAACACCGTGAACGGCTTTACGTCCGAGGGGTTGCCGATCTTTCTGCTCAGCAACATGCCCGTGCAAAGCAGTCAGGCAGGCCTCAGTGTCACCCGGCCGGAGGTGTACTTTGGGCAGCTGACCACCACCGATGTTTATGCGAAGACGCGGCAGAAGGAGTTCGACTTTCCGCAGGGTCAGACCAACAACCTGACCACGTATCAGGGCGAGGGCGGCATTATGTTGGGCGGCTTTCTGCGGCGGGCACTGCTGGCGCTGGATCGCGGCGACCTCGCCAAGGTGCCGTTTTCTGACGACATCGGTACGGAAAGCCGCCTGCTGATGCGACGTACATTGCGCGAGCGCGTGGCGGCGCTGGCCCCCTTTCTCGCCTTGGATCAGGATCCATACCTGGTGGTCGGCGAGAATGGCCGCCTGTTCTGGATGCTGGATGCGTTCACAACCTCGAACAGCTATCCCTACGCGACGCATTACGCCCTTGGCGACAAGCCTGTGAACTACATGCGGAACAGTGTCAAAATCGTGATCGATGCCTACAACGGCACGACAACGTTCTATGCCTTTGACTCCGCGGATCCGATCCTTGCAGCCTACCGTCATCTGCTGCCGAGCCTGTTCCGCGATGCGTCGACCATGCCTCCTATGCTGCGTGCTCACATTCGCTACCCGGAACTGCTGTTCAAGGTGCAGTCGGCAGTCTATGGTCTCTATCACATGACCGATCCCGAGGTGTTCTTTAACCGCGAAGACCTTTGGACCGTGGCAACGGAATCTAATGGAACCAACAGCGAAGGCAACCAGACCGCGCAAACGATGGAGCCGAACTTCGTAGTGATGAAGCTGCCAGACGGTGTAAGGGAAGAGTTCGTGGAAATCCTGCCGTTTACACCGGCCAATCGTAATAACCTGATCGGCTGGATCGCCGGACGTTCCGATGGAGACGCCTACGGGCAGGCCGTGGTCTATGACTTCCCCAAGACGCGGCTGGTCGACGGACCGCAACAGATTGAAGCCCGCATCGATCAGAACGCGCAAATCTCCGGTCAGCTCACGCTGTGGAACCAGCAGGGATCGCATGTGCTGCGCGGCAGCCTCTTGGTGATCCCTACCGGTCGAGCCCTGCTCTATGCAGAGCCCGTCTACCTGCAGGCGCAGCAGAGCCCCATGCCCGAGCTGCGGCTGGTCGTGCTGGCACTACAAGACAAACTGGCTTACGGACCAACGTTCCAATCAGCACTGGCCTCGCTGTTCGGCGGGGAGGCCTCGTCGTTGACGCTGAGTGAGGCAGCAGCGGCGACCGCAAGCAATGGTGCGGGGACGTCGGCACCGACGGCTGCACGAGCGGTGCCCGCGCCGGCTGATTTGCATGGTTTGATCGACGAAGCGAGCCAAGACTTCAACGACTACCAGCGGCTGACCTCGCAGGGCAAGCTGGGCGAGGCGGGACAAAAGCTTGATGAGCTGAAGCGGGTGCTTAGCGAACTGAGTGCGCGGCCACGATAGCAGGCGAATCCCTGCTTTGCGCTCCAAACTTCCGCTACTGCACGGCCTAGATCACATGACAATCAGCTCTTAGCGCCTGTTCTCGACTTTCACCCGCACAGGCGCTTTTCGCAAGCTGCGCCTGTTCGGCAGACCGGTGAGCGCGTCGCTGTTGGCGAGAAGAACAGCGCGCTGCTGCTCGCGCGTGAGCCTGGCACGCTCCTCAACCTAAATGCGCTTCTGTTGGTTCGCGGCCGAGATATCGCGGATCGTGGCGACGTAGCCGGCCAGCTCGGGGTCGGACGGGTCGCCGTAGGCGCGCACCGCAGCCTCGACCCATCGCCAGCCGCCATCCTTGTGCATGGCCCGGTAGCGGATCAGCTGCTCGCCCTCCCCGGCCTTCAGCTTGCGGCTCACCCCGAGGGCGAGGTCCGCGTCGTCCGGGTGAAAGGTCGCGAGCCGGTCAACCGCCATGTACTCCTCCGGAGTCCACCCGGTGAGCCTTTCCACGCCCGGCGAAGCAAAGCGCCGCGGGCCGGTGAGCGAGGAAAGCACGATCGCGTCGTGTTTTGGAACAGAACCCGGTCGATCGACTGCGCCTCCACCGCGCTGCGCTCGGCCCGGCGGCGCTCATCAAGCAGCGCGCCTACCGGCAGCGCGGTCGCCAGACAGATCCAGAGGAACAGCTGGAGCACCAGAAGCCGCTGCTCGGGCGAGGCGGTGTGCATGAGGCAGATCGGCCCGTGGCCATGCACGGTCGCGAACCAGCCGACCACGGCGGCGAGCGTGCAGGCGGCAAGCGCGCCTTCGAACCTGAGCACGAAAAGCACCAGGATCATAGGAGGGGAATATGGAAAAGAGGAAAGGTCCAGCGCTCTGCCAGAAGGCGAAACCCAGTACGCCGGTGAAGGCGAGCAGCGGCAGCAGGCCGGCCCTGGCCTGGCACACCGCGTTCCAGGCGGTCCGGCGATCAACGCCGCCGAGCAGGAGAGTACGGCAGGGGCGGCGAGCCCGATGCCGAGCGAGTTCGCAAGCACGGGCTGCACGAGAACGCGCGGCCAGGGATGGCGCAGAAACTCGGAAAGCGGCAGCGCGCCAACTACTGTAAAGAAGCTCTGCCTTATCGGCACCGCGGAAATTTTCTGTGAGCGGGAGCTGCATTGGGAGTTTTGGGACAGACAGCGTTCCTGTGCCGGCATCTCAGGCAGCGAGAAGGGCGCGCAGCAGCTTGGAGAAGACGCTCAACGGCGCGATCCTCGCGATGTCGTTGTTATAGCGCCCGGTGAACAGCTCGACGATCATGGCACGGCGGATTGCGTTCGAGTCCTGAAACGCCACGGCCAAATCCTGTTCGCCGCGGCGGACCACGGTGAACTGAACCGATCTGCCGCTGTCGAGCTCCAACCAGCAGGCACCGGCAAGCTGCTTCCAGCCGTCTTCCCGGCGCAGCTTCGCGCCGCCGAGTGAAATGTCCAACAGCGTGCAAGCCAGCCGGGAGTCGCCGACCCGTACGGCGGCGGCCCTTTCGACCGTGAAGCGCTCATCGTGCCTGCGCCTGGGAGCTTCCACTCCGATCATCGCCGCGCACGCGAGCACGGCCGAGTCGAGCAGCGTCCAGACCACGTTGAGCGTGTAGCCGGATGAGCCGTGGAGATGGCTGAACGGAGCGATCCGCAGCGCCATGCCGGCAAGCGAGAGAAACGCAAGCAGCGCGCAGGACCAGACAAGGGACCATTGCACCACGTAGTCGTCCGAGGAAAGCCCCTTGGCGGTGACCTTAAAAGGCTGCCCGAAAGGGCGGACGAGCCCTTTCGCGACCGTGCGCATGATTGGAACCGCGATCAGAACCTGGGTGATGTCGTTAACGATCGGCAGCAGCTGCATGTGCCCATAGCGGCACATGAAGAAAGTGCTGGTGAACGCCGCCGGAAGCAGCCAGAAGAGTAGGTCCGTGCCGTCAGCTTGGATCACGGCGACACCGGTCCACCAGAACACCATGGGCGCGGTAAGAAGCAAGATGCGGAAGGCCGCGCCGGCAACCCAGTGCAGCACGGAGTCAAAAAAAGACAGGCGGTGCACCCAGCCGATGCGCGCGCTGCCTAGAAACGACCAGCGCGTGAACATCTGCTGGATGGAGCCCAGGCACCAGCGTGAGCGCTGTGAAATGTACTCCTTCAAGCCTTCGGGAGCCAGGCCCATACTGAGCCGTTCGTTCAGCAGGATGGTGCGGTAGCCGTATTCGGCCATGCGAAATGTAGTCAGCATGTCCTCGGTGACGGTTTCAGTCGCCATGCCGCCGCACCGCTCGAGCGCCTGCACGCGCAGCACGGCTGAGGTGCCGCAGCAGAAAGCCGCGCCCCAAGCGTCCTTCGCCGGCAGCAGGACATTGAAGAAAAAGCGCTGCTCGTCAGGCCAAACGGAGCCGGACAGCAGGTTGGTTTGGATCGGGTCCATGTTGAAGAAGTGCTGCGGCGTTTGCACGATGCCGATGCCGGGATCCTCAAACAGCCCGAGGGTGCGCTTCAGGATTTCCTGGTTGGGCACAAAGTCCGCATCGAGCAGCAGAACGAACTCGGGCGCGCGGCCCGTGCGGAGGGCGACTTCCAGCCCATGATTTACGTTGCCGGCCTTGGCGTGCCTGCCCTTGACGCGGAACACGTAGTGGGCACCCAGCTCCTCCGCAAGCTCCCTCACCCAAGGCCGGTTGCCATCATCGAGTACCCAAACCCGCAGGTCCGGGTGCTTTACAGCCAAGGCTCCCACGATGGTGCGCTCCAGGATGGCGCGATTTTCGTTGTAAGTCGCGATGAAGATGTCCGTGGGCGCGGCGGTGAGCGCTGAGTCCTGCGCGCGGTCGGCATCGCGAGAGCGGTCGCGGTGCCGGGAAAGAAAAAAGAGCACAAGGATGTTGCTGACAAGATAAAGACACTCGAAAGCAAAAAACATCAGCGACCAGGCGTGCGCCAAGCCATGCTGGTGCGTGGGCATGCCCAAGGTGGCCCGCCAGCAGAAATAGCGCAGGTAGCAGAACGCAGAGAAGGCGGCGAGTGCGGCTCGGACCGTCGGCTCGCCTGCTTTAGGAGCCAACAGGGAGGCCGAGCAAAGCATGGCGCAGAAAATCAAGGGGAACCAGACGCTCAGATCCATCACGGAAGCTCCTGTGCGGTCTATCGGGAGAGTGCCTCGGCTTTGCCCGGAGCAGCTCTCGTCATCAGAAGTAGCGCTCGAACAGGGTCGACGCCGCATTACGGGCCGTGGACCGGATCACCACCGATGCCGTGCGTCCGACCGCGCAGCCGCGGGGCCGGTCCGTTGAATCGAGCGCCAAGCGCACCAGCACCGCGGGGCTCTCGTTCTGCTTGATCGGCCTTGCGGCCAGCTTAGGCTCGTCCGCGGCCGGCTGCTCGGCGTCGATAGAAGTGACATGGGCCTCATACTCGGCCTGCTCGCCCGAAAGGCGGTACCGTGCCGCGGCCCCTACTTCGATCGCGGGAACACGGTCCTGCGGAAAGCTCGCGAGCAGAAAACTTTCACGGCAGTCCACCAGTTCGGCCACGCGTTCGCCCGCCCCGATCTGCTCCCCGTTCGCCGCGTACCACTTCCACAGTTCGCCGCTTGCCGGCGCGAGCAGCCGAGCTTCGGACAGCAGCTTGTCATGTTCCGCGGTTGGGCCGTAGTTCATACGCGCCGCCGCGGCCTGCGCTTCCGCCTCGGCCTGCTCGCGCGCCAGGTCGGCCAGGCGCAGGTCGATCTCATCCATGCGCTGGAGCGAGTACGCCACGTCGCTGTTGTTGCCCGTTTCCACCATGATTCCCCGTCGCGCGGCTGCCGCCTCAACGCGCTTGGCGCTCAGCTCCGCGTCTTGCGCCGCGAGGTCTTGTTCCGCGACACGCGCGTTTGCGATGGCTCTGTCATAGTCCGCGCGCGACAGGATGCCGGCTTGGAACAGCTCACGCCCGCGGTCGAGCGAGAGCTGGGCATATTCGAGCGACGCTTGCCTGGAGGAGGATTTCCGCTCTTCTTCCTGAATGTCGCTTCCCACCCGTTCGGCCAGCACTTCGGAGTGCGCGCGGGCCCGCTGTGCAAGCGCGGCGCGCTGCCCCAGCAGCGCATTTCGCTCCTCCGCGATGGCCGCCGCCTGCCGGTATGCAGCGGCGGCTTGCGCCGTATAAACTTGCTCGGCCAGAGCATTGACGCGCGGGTCGGCAAGGGTTCCAAGCAGCGCGCCGCCCGCTACCGCCTGCGCCTGCCGGATCGGTCCGGTCGCAAAGGTGCCCCGGATGGGCGCGCGCACGGTTGTGACCTTGGCCGAGATGACAGCCGCGTTTGAGCTGACGCTGTTCGCCTCCGTCATGACTGCGGCCACTGCGGCCAGCAGGGTTGCGCCGAAGAGGATGGGCTTAAGGTGCTTGCCCGCCGCCCGCAGAGAAGAAGCGCGGGACAGGACGACAGGTTGTAGATTTGCGTCAATTTCCGATGAGGCGCTCGATCCGGCTTCCATGAGTCATCCTGAGAAAGCAGTTTCGACTTTTATCGGCAGTACGCCCCGAGGCGATCAGGCCCAGCAGCAAATAAAACTTCCGACAGTAACCTGGGCGTATTACGCTTGGCATCCCTGGCTGGAACAGCTCTGCGGAAGTGCTGACAGGTGCTTGGGCCCAATCCGGTTCATTTACAGAGGGTGCCGTTGAGGTAGAAGGCAGTGGGGCTGCCGTTCGTGCCGGAATAGGTTGCATTCCAACCGATGCCGGAAAGGGTGGAGCCGGCGGCGATAGAAGCATTCCAGCCGGCGTTGCTCAGAGAAACAGTCCTGCCGGACTGAATGTAGTTGCTGTTCCAGGATTGGTTCAGCAATTGGTTGCCGCCGTAGTTCCAGGTGACGGTCCAAGAGTTGATGGGGAAAGAACCGGTGTTGGTGATGGATAGATTGCCGGTAAATCCCGATCCCCAGTCGTTCTGGTCAACATAGCTGATATGACAGGACGCTCCCCCGGAGCCAGCCGCTTGCGTCGTCGCGCTGGCCTGGTTCGAAACCGGAGAGGTCCCGCCGGCGTTCACGGCCTTCACTGTGAAGTAATACGTGGTCGATGCAGTGAGGCCCGCAGCCGAATAGTTCGTTGTGGAAAGGCCGCCGGCGAGCAGCTTGGCGGTCGCACCCGAGGCGGTGCCGGAGTAGACGCTGTAGGTCACGCCCGGGGTGGCGGACGCGGTCCAAGCCAGATTGATCTGCGAGGGGGAAGCGGCTGTCGCGGTAAGTCCGGATGGCGGCGCGGGAGCTGCCGCAGCCTGCGTTGCGGCACTCGCCTGATTCGAAGCAGCGGAGCTGCCGCCCCCGGAGACCGCCTTGACCGTGAAGTAGTAGGTGGTGGAAGCATTGAGGCCTGAAGCGGAGAAGCTGGTGGCGGCTAGCCCGCTCGCTAGGACGCTTGTCGTGGAGCCGGAGCTCATGCCGTCGTACACGGTATAAGTGACGCCGGAGCTGGAAGATGCCGTCCAGGACAGCTTGACGGTACTTGCTGAAGTTGCCAGGGCCGTCAGGTTGCTGGGAGCGGCAGGGGCAGTCGTTGTTCCGGCACTGAGCGGAAATTGAATGCCCGCCAGCATGCCTTGCTTGGTTGAGCTGACCGGCGAGGCATCGTAGTTTGAATCAAGCAGGGCAAGCGCATCCTCGCCGTTCAAAGCCCAGTATGTCCAACTCAGATTGAAGTCGGCACCGAGGAATTGCACAAGGCTTTGGAACCACTGGCCTTCGCTCCCGGCGGCTTTACTTTGCACGCTGGCGGCGTCGTTGGGCGTACAGAACTCGCCAAGCCAAACCGGCGCGATGCCATTCTTCTCAACGTAGGCCCAGTGATTCGTCCACACCGTCGCGAGCGAGGCGTAAGTGGTCGACCCGTTGAACCACGGTTGGCCGTAGACTGATGGACCGTAATCGTGGGCGGAGTAGACAAGCTGGTTCGCTACGTTGAGCTTAACGGGCGAGTTTTGGACGCCTTCGAGGTTTCCACCCCACCAGTAAAAGTCGTTGTTGTAGCCGTCCGTGCCTTCGACAAAAATCAGCAGCTTCGGGTTGACCGCGAGTATGGCGTTACCGGCGCGTGCGGCGGCGAGATGCCAATCGTTGACGCCTCCGCAATCCCAACAGGCACCGCCGGAGGCGGCATTATGCGGCTCGTTGCGCAGATCGAAGCCGATCACAGTGGGGTTGTTGAGGTAGCGAGTCGCGAGCGAGGTCCAGTCGTTGATCCAGGCGCTTTCCGGGTAGCTGCCGGTATACCAGAGACCGCTGGATTCGGCTGAGTCGCCTGCCTCCGAGCGGTGATTGTCGAGGATGATCTGGAGCCCAAGCGTACCGGCTTCGCTGACAATCTTGTCAAGGATTTGGAGAGAGTTGAGCCCGTTCAGGTCAGCGTTCATCCCGTTGCCGTAGCTGATGCTGCTCGGGACGGACGGGGTTTCCACCATTTGATTGGACATCGGCACACGAATCGTGTTGTAGCCCAGGTTCTTGATGGTCGAAAGAATGGACTTATAGTCCTGCGAGGTAAGACCGCCGGCTACCGCGCGGGTCGTCTCGAAGCCGTACCAGTTGATTCCGGCAATGCGTATTTGCGTGCCGTTGGCGTCCAGAATCTTTGTGCCGCTGGTATGCCAATAGCCCGCGCCCTGGGCGGAACCGGATGCTGCGCCGCCAAGGACTAGGGCGACAGCGCTGCATACAAAAGCTGACTTTCCTGCGAGTCGGGGGTGCCTGCGCATGAGTGCCTCTCTTCTCTAAAAGAACTGCTCGCCCCATTTAACAGGAAAACTAGGTGTACGGTTAACCTGAATCTCTACCATTGACCTCCTTTTATGGGGCGAGTCATGTGAAAGCTGACTTCTCCGATCACTTCCGGCTTGCTTTTGATGGTCGAAGAGTGAGCTCCCGCTGCATTGAATTAACCAGCCCAGTTTTCCGGATTCTAGATCTCATGGACATGAGAACGGCACCTTTCACGCACGACGTCGTACTGTCAGTAAACGGAGCTAATCATGCGGTGCGAGTGGACACACGCAGGATGCTCCTCGACGCCTTCCTTGACAAGCTCGGCCTGGCCGGATCAGAAATTGGCTGCGACCACGGCAATGCGGCGTTTGCACTACTCACATCAACCGTGAGCGCATTTAACTTGTCTGACCTTCACCTATTGATTCCTGGCGAGGTGCAGCTTATGAAATAGGTTACATAAGTGTTGCGGAAGCGCAAGACCAACCACAAGAGCCGCCACAATCAATAGGGCTGCTACCCCGTCGGAGAGGGTTTGCGAAATAGAAGCAAGTGTCGCGCTTTCGGCATGTTCTCCTAACTGGACGAGGCCGCTGCTCATACGGAACACCAGGCTACCTGGCATAAGGGAACGACTGAGGCGAAGCCGATTGCAGCGATAGGTAAGCCGAGCCTCAGGCTGACCGGCATCAGCAGAAAGCTGGCGATTAGGCTCGCCATGCCCGCAGATACAGCAGGGCTGGCTTGAAAAACAGAAGTGACCCACCAATAGACGGCATGCGCGGCGGCGCCGGCACATAGAGGCCACACCAGCATACGAATCGGCATCGAGAAGATGCCGTAGCATGCTGCGGCAGCCGCGGCGCACACAACATCCATCCCCAGCGAGATGGGGGCATCCTCGGCGCTGAGCGGCAAAGGAATTCCGGTGAGCTTCAAACCAATCAGCATTCCGGCACAAATGCCCGCCAAGGTAAGAGCCGCATAGAAAATGCGGGAAAGCCCTAAAGGAAGCCTTAATCCAAGAAGGTCAAGAATACCGTTGATGATGTGCGGTCCGGGGACCAGGATCATGCAGGGGATAGCCGCAAGGATTCGCAGGTGATCGTTGACGTGCACTTGTACCGCCAAGCCTGCCGCCAGACCGGCAAGCAGCGCCGCCGCGAAGCTCTGGGTGATGTTGCCGAAGCTGTACTGCCCAAGCCAGCGGCGCAGGAGGGCACCGAAGCCGGAGCAGGCGGCAATAAATAGCAGCGGCTGCGGGTGCGTGGCACCGGAGATCACGGCCAGCGCGGTCGCGGCGACCATGCAGGCGAGCGTGAATTAGCGGACGGACGACGCCGCGCTGCTGCCGGCTCGCTCCATCTCTGCCGCGGCGGATGCCGGCGCGAGCCGGCCCTCACATACCCTTCTGATCACGCTGGATACAGCATGGACTCGGCTCATGCTGACCGCGGCGGGCTCTGTGTCCAGAGCGTGCAACCGAAAAGCGGGCGGCTGCTCCCGCGACTGTAGCAGCACCTCGCCCCAGCCCAGAAGGACATCTGTGGGCATGCTCAAGGCTTGGCTGAACTCCTTGGCGGCCTTTAGGGTTTCCTGACTTGACTGGCCGTTCGCGTGCAAACCGGAAATTGCCGCGATCACCAGCTTTTCCCCATCTTCCGCAGCCGTGTGCCGTTCTGCCGATCTTTCAAGATTCCGCGATGCAGCCAGTTACCTCCTCACCCGCCGCTTGGAAGGATCCCGCCGAAGTGATCCACCTTGGCACCGGTACGCGATTGAAGCCGGCTTAAGAGGAAGGGAAAGGCGGCTTCCTGTTATGGAAGCCGCTTCTTGCCGCAAACTCTTCTAACTTCAAAGGAGCAGCTTCGCAGCCTCGGCATTGTCATAGCGATCGATCACCCTGGTTTTCTCGGCATTGCCGGGCTGAGTCTTCCTTACATCCTCGGGCACATGGTCGCCCGCGCCGCCTGCGATGACACATGCGATTCGGGTGCTGGGGTAGGGCGCCCGGACCTGAAGTCCCGGACGCTGAAGGGTGGAGACTGTCTGCTCGTCCAAGAGCTCAATCAAGAAGCATTGTTGGAGATCATCTTCTTGGGGTCGACCACCTCGTCAAACTGCTTCTCGTTGATGAAGCCTCCCTGCACGGCTTCCTGCCGCAGCGTGGTGCCGTTCTTTTGCGCCGCATGGGCGATTTGCGAGGCCTTGTCATAGCCGATAACAGGACTCAACGCAGTCACCAGCATCAACGAGTTTTCTACGTATTCTGCGATTCGTTTCTTATTAACCTTTGTGCCTTCCACTGAGTAGAACCGGAACTTTTCGCAGCCGTCGGCCAGGATCCGCGCCGAGTGCAGGAAATTGTTGATAATGATGGGCCGCATGGTGTTCAGCTCGAAGTTGCCCTGCGAACCGGCGAAAGCCACCGCGGTGTCGTCGCCGATGACCTGGATGCAGATCATCACGATCGCCTCGCACTGGGTCGGGTTGACCTTGCCGGGCATAATCGAGGAGCCGGGCTCGTTGTCCGGCAGCACAAGCTCGTTGATGCCGCAGCGCGGGCCCGAAGCCAGCCACCGCATGTCGTTGGCGATTTTCATCAAGGCGACGGCAAGCCCGCGCAGGGCGGCGTGCGCGGCCACCATCGCGTCAAGCGAACCCTGCGCCTCGAACTTATTCGGCGCGGTCACGAATGGGTAGTGGGTCAAATCCGCGATCTGCTTGGCGATCTCGACGTCGAAATTGGGAGGGGCATTGAGCCCTGTGCCGACCGCCGTGCCGCCAGCCGCCAGCTCATACAAGCCGTCGAGCGACTGTTCAATCCGCGCGAGCGCGTTGCGAATCTGTTTGGCATAGCCGGACCACTCCTGACCCACCGTGAGCGGCACCGCGTCTTCCAGGTGGGTGCGGCCGATCTTGACAATGTCCTTCCATTGGTTCGCTTTGTCTTCAATGGTCGTGGCCAGCGCGCCCACCTTGGGCAGCAGTACTTCGCGCACGATCTTGACCGAGGCAATGTGCATGGCTGTCGGGAACGTGTCGTTCGAGGACTGCGACATATTGACATGGTCATTTGGGTGCACCGGCGCTTGGCTCCCGAGCATGCCCTTCGCCATCTGGATCGAGCGGTTGGAGATCACCTCGTTCACGTTCATATTGCTTTGCGTGCCGCTGCCTGTTTGCCAAACAAAAAGAGGAAAGTTTTCGTCAAGCTTGCCCGCGATAACCTCATCCGCGGAAGCGATGATCAGGTCGGCTTTGTCGGCCGGGAGCCGGCCCAATTGCTGATTCACTATCGCCGCTGCCTTTTTCACGTAGCCGTAGGCGTGGCATACCTCGATCGGCATGCGGTCGTTGCCGATTGAGAAGTGCATCAGCGAGCGCTGCGTTTGAGCACCCCACAGCCGGCCGGCCGGCACCTTGACCTCACCCATCGAGTCGAACTCAACGCGCCACTTTCCGTCTTCAAGGATGGCGCCCGCTTTGTATTGGCCGTCTTTGATCTCGGTACCTTCCACCTGCGCCATCATCACTCCTTGCGCTGCTGAACAGGGCAGCTGGTTCGGCTAAGCCGCAGCGACTCAGCAGGTTGCGGTTGGGGAGCGCTTAATTCGAAGACAAAGGTGCTGCGGGCGCTTCCATTCGTATTGATACAGAACTGCGCGACGAGTTGCACCAGCAAGCCCCGGGCGTATATCGAGAAGAAAATTCAGCTCCAGCGTAACCGCCGAACATCCCGGTAGGCAAATTGAGTTGGGTACGGTTGGGAAACGCGTCCGGCACCAGGAGGTCGATGCTGAGCGGGTGCAGCAGGAGTTCGCTCGCAAGCCCACCGACAGCGCGGAAGCCGCACACCGCTGACCAGAAGCAGGGGAGCCCCGACGTAGAGCGCCCGCGCTCCCCAGCCTGCCTTGCCCCACGTGTAATCCATCGTGGCTCCCGGCTCTTTCGATCGCGACTCTATAATCAGTCCCACTGCCCACCAGTGGATGAGGGGATATGTCATTGCAGCCAGCGCGCTCACCTAGGGCCGGCCCTGACCGGCTGCTCATGGAAGACGAGCAGCAGCAGGTGCTCGCGGATATTCTTGCTTCGCAAACATTCCGTAAAGCGCACCGGCTTGCGGAGCTTCTCCAGTTTATCTGCGTGAAAGCGATGGAAGGCAGGCCGGACGAGCTGACCGAGCAGCAGATCGGCATCCATGTGTTCGGCAGGGCTCCGTCGTACTCGCCCGCTGAAGACAGCATCGTGCGGAGCCAAGTGCGCCTGCTGCGACAAAGGCTTGAAGAGTACTTCGAGACTGAGTCGCCGGCAACGGCTTACATCATCAAGATTCCAAAAGGCGGCTACCAGCCGGTGTATGTACAGCGCGGTCCCATATTCGCGACCGGCGAGGCCGCCGCCAGGAGCCCTGAAGCCCCGCAAGCGCTGTCGCCCGTCCTCCCGCACCTTCAGGAGAAAAAACCGCAGCCGGCTGTCCCGCGCTTGCGAAGATACATGTACCCGGTGCTGGTCTTGCTGGCCGCGGCCGGCATTGGAGTCGCACTGCGGGAAAGACCGGTTTCAAGCCGCTTCTGGTCGACCCTCTTCGATGCGGGTCGCCCTGTAGTGATCGTTCCGTCCGATGACGGCTTGGTCCTGAGCGAGGAGATGGCGCGCATGCCGGTGAGCCTTGACCAGTATTTAAAGGGCGCATATCTGCGGCAGCCGTCTCTCAACCAGGACTGGCTTGCCGCCCACCAGTACACCAGCACCGCCGACCTGAACCTGGCCATGCGCCTCAGCCGCTTGCCCGAAGCCGCGCACGCCCAGGTTGAAACCCGGTACGCGCGGGTTTTGCGGCTCGACGACCTGAAAAACAGCAATGTCATCCTTATCGGCGGGCTCGCGGCAAACCCTTGGGTGTCCCTTTTCTCGCGCCGACTCAGTTTCGAGGTGAACTATGACTGGCAGAACGAGCAGGGCTATGTGCTGGACCAGCGTGCGCCCGCCGGCAAGCAGAGCCGGTACCTGGAGGCGCGCGGCCATGGGCAGGAGACCAGCTACGGCGTTCTGGCGTATCTGCCGGCCATCTCCGGCGAGGGCAAGGCGCTTCTGTTTGAGGGCTCCGGCATGGCGGGCACCGAGGCTGCCGCGGAGTTTCCCTTCAGCGGTGCGCGATTCACCCAGTTCCTTCACGGGTTAGGGGTGGACGGCAGCGGGGAAATCCCGGCGTTTGAAATTCTCTTGGAAACGCGCAGCCTGGAGGGAAACGCGCCGGAGTCGACCGTGGTGCTGTGGCGTAAATTGGCCGCGCGGCCTTGAGGCGCGCTCGTTTCACAGTGAAATTGTCCGAGAAACCGTGAAAATGCTTGTGTCTTGCTCCCGGTCTTTCCATACTCCTATCCACGACCGGAGGGCATGGCACAGGTGTGGAGTCGGCGCGAGTTTCTCGAAACAGGAAGCAGGAGCGTCGCTGCCGCGCTCGCGTCCGCGCCTCCGACGCGAGCTCACCTTCGTGAGCCGAGCGAAAACCCAGGACCGCCGGAGGCAGCAGCGGCGGCGGTACTCCATCGTCATCTGGGCGAGTACGCGGCACGCTTTCAGCTAAGCGGGCTTACCCCGTCAGCCGACGGAAAACCCGTTTACACCTTGGAAGCGTCGGGCGGCTTGGTCCGGATCGCCGGTACGAGCGCGGTCGCGATCTGTCGGGGGGCTTACAGCTACCTGCGCGAGCAGTGCGGGGCGATGATCTGCTGGTCCGGCTCGCGGCTTACGCTGCCCGACCCGCTGCCCTCGCTCGCACCCTTGCGCGTCGCGTCCCCTTACCGGCATATCCAGTACCTCAACCCTTGCACCTACGGCTACACCATGGCCTTTTGGGACTGGCCCCGCTGGGAGCGCGAACTGGACTGGATGGCGCTCCACGGCATCACGATGCCGCTCGCCATGGAAGGGCAGGAGTGGGTCTGGAATCAAGTCTGGCGCGGGTTCGGTTTGTCGGAAGCCGAGATCAACGCCTTCAACACAGGCCCGGCGCACCTGCCCTGGCACCGCATGGGGAACATCAACAACTTTGACGGCCCGCTGCCGCCGGACTGGATCGAGGCCCGGCGTGTTCTGCAACGGCGCGTCTTGGACCGGATGCGCGCGCTCGGCATGACGCCGGTCGCCCCCGCTTTTGCCGGGTTTGTGCCGCAAGGATTCCTGCGAGTGCAGCCGCAAGCCGAAGCCGCAACCCTTCTATGGTTGCCCTCAGAGTTCAAGACCATTCCGCGCTCGACCCGGACCTTTGTGCTGCACCCGCGGCAGGAAGGGCTTTACCGGGAGATTGGCAAGCGCTTCATCGAAGCTTACAAAGCCGAATACGGCGAGGTGAGCTACTACCTAGCCGACAGCTTCAACGAGCTCACACCGCCGGTGAGCGCCGACCGTCGCTACGAGGATCTGGAACAGTTCGGGCGCACGGTGTACTCCGGGATCACAGCGGGCGACCCGCAAGGTACCTGGGTAATGCAGGGCTGGCTCTTCGTATTCGGAGCCGGGGGCTTTTGGGATGACGCCTCGACAGCCGCCTTGCTGCGCGGCGTGCCGAGCGACCGCATGCTCATTTTGGACTACTCGAACGACCTCCAACCCGAGCCGGGGAGCAAGTACACGCCGGGCCCATGGCGGCGCACACAGGCCTTCTACGGCAAGCAATGGATCAACGGCATGGCCCATACATTCGGGGGCAACAACAACGTCAAGGGCAACCTCGCGCTCATGGCGTCTGAGCCCGCGGCGGTCCTGGCCGACCCCGCGCACGGCAACCTGGTCGGGTGGGGCATGTGCCCGGAGGGAATTGAAACGAACGAGGTCGCTTACGAGCTGATGACGGATGCGGGCTGGCGCAAGGAGCCGATTGATCTAGATAGCTGGATCGCCGGCTACTGCCGGGCGCGCTACGGCGGCTACCCGGACGCCATGCAGCAAGCCTGGGCGGCGCTGCGCAAAAGCGCCTATGGAACGCACGTCTGGCAGACCCACCAAGCCTGGCAGGCCGAGCCGACCTTGGAACCTACAGCCACCTCAGTCGACGCCGGACCTGTGTTTGTGGAGGCGGCGCGGCTGTTTCTTGCTTGCGCGGACATGCTGGGCAGCGGGCAGCTCTACCGCAATGACCTGATCGAACTCACGGTGCAAGCGGGCGGCGGCTGGGTGGACGGGCAGCTTGCCATGGCCGGGCAGCTGAT